>JANMSC010000262.1:0-11643 GCA_031388885.1 Gemmatimonadales bacterium
CTCTGGCGGTCCGGTTTGCGTTCGCGCACGTTCGAGGTGCAGGCCGAGCACCTCGCGCGAGACTCGACATCGGCCGTGGTTCACGTCGTGGTCCCACCGGGGTGGACCGTCTCACCAGCGCAGCAGGTGCGCTTCGGTGGCGAGGGTCAGCGCGCGCGGATGTTGTTCACGGTGACCGCGCCGAGCGGTGTGACAGCGGGTGAAGTCGGGCTTGCCGCCCTGGCGGTGGTCGGCGCCGACACGGTGCACATCGGCATCAACAGGATCGTGTATCCGCACATTTCGAAGCGGGTGTACTTCGCCACGGCCGACGCGCAGGCCGTCGTCGCGCCGGTGGTGTTCCCCACGCGGTCGCGGATTGCGTACGTACGCGGCGCAGCCGACATGATCCCCGAGGCGCTTGCGAACGCCGGCGTGACGATGCGCGTGTTGTCCGAGGCGGATCTGTTCGCCGATGCGTTCACCGACATCGACGTCCTGGTGATCGGGCCTAGGGCGTATGAGGTGAGCGACGGGCTGCGCCGGGCGCACTCGCGCGTCATGCAGTGGGTCGAGGCGGGCGGCACACTGATCGTGCAGTATCAGCAGTACCAATACGTCCAGGGTGGGTTCACGCCGCGCCCGTTCACGATCGCGCGCCCGCACGATCGCGTCACCGATCAGCAGGCCGACGTCGTGCTCCTCGCGCCGCGGCATCCGCTGTTCCGCTTCCCCAACGTGATCACCGATGGTGACTTCGACAACTGGCGACAAGAGCGTGGGCTCTACTTCGCGAGCACGTGGGATAGCACATGGACGCCCCTGCTCGAAATGCACGACCTGAATGAAGCGCCCAAACGCGGTGGACTCCTGGTGGCCAACATCGGTCGTGGTCGTGCGGTGTACACCGGCATCGCTTTCTTCCGACAGATTCCGGCCGCGGTGCCCGGCGCGTGGCGACTCTTCGCCAACCTGCTTGCGCTGGGTGAGACACCGCGTGCGCGTTGAGCGTGTCGCGGTGCTGGTCCTGCTTACCGCACTCACTGCGTGCACGCCCGATGGTCGCGAGCCGCTCACGCTCTACTCACCGCACGATCGCGGGCTGCTGACGACCCTCGAACAGGCGTTCGAGGCCGCCAATCCCGACGTTGATGTGCGCTGGCTCGACATGGGCAGTCAGGAGGTGCTCGACCGCTTGCGGTTTGAGAAGCCGAACCCGGTGGCCGACGTCTGGTTTGGCGGACCGACGACGATTTTCGACCGGGGGGTGTCGGAAGGCGTTGTCGCCCCGAGCCGCCCTTCATGGGCAGCGTTTGTCGACTCGACCGGAATCGGCGCCGACGATCATTACTTCCCGGTGTATCGCACCCCCGCGGTGATCGCGTTCAACTCGCGCTTGGTGCAACGCGGTGACGCGCCGAAAGACTGGGACGAGGTGCTGGCCCCCGCGTGGCGCGACAAGGTGCTGATCCGCGATCCCATGGCGAGCGGCACCATGCGCGCGATCTGGGGACTCATGCTCGGCCGCAGCATTGCAGCGACCGGCGACACCGCCCAGGGGATGGCGTGGCTGCGACGGCTCGACGGCCAGACCCGCACCTATGCGCTCAGCCCGGCGATCCTCGACCAGAAGCTGGCGCGGGGCGAAGGATCGCTGACGCTGTGGGACCTGCCCGATATCCTCATCGCGCAATCGAAGGGAATGCCGTTCGACTACAACTTTCCATCGAGCGGAACGGTCGTGATCAACGACGCCATCGCGCTGGTCGCGGGCTCGGACCACGTCGTGGCGGCGAGGCGATTCATCGAGTTCGTCGGGTCGCCCGATGCCCAGATCCTCGCGGCGGAGCGGCACTGGCGGCTCCCGGCCCGTCGCGACCTCGCGCCTGCCCGCGTGCCCGCGTGGGTGGCCGACGTCGAGCAACGCATGGTGACGGCACCCATGGATTGGCAACTCCTGGCCAAGGAGGGAGCAGGCTGGATGCGCTATTGGGACCAGCGCGTTCGCGGCACCGGGAAGGGGGAGGCCGCGCCGTGAGTGGGGTCCGGCTTGATCAGGTGGCGAAGCGTTTCGGCGCAACGGCAGTGGTACACGACGTATCGCTCAACGTGGCCGACGGTGAGCTCGTCGCGTTGCTCGGGCCAAGCGGCAGCGGCAAGACCACATTGCTTCGATTGGTGGCGGGATTCGAACAGGCCGACCACGGTCGGATTTTCCTCGACGGCGACGATGTCACGACGCGGCCAGCGCTCGAGCGGCGTTGCGGCATGGTGTTCCAGCACTACGCGCTCTTTCCGCACATGGACGTCGCGGGCAACGTGGGCTACGGACTCGCGAGCGAGCGGCTCGATCGCTCCGGCGTGCTGGCGCGAGTGCGCGAGGTGCTCGAGTTGGTCGATCTCGCCGGATACGAGCGTCGACCGGTGACCGCCCTCTCTGGTGGGCAGCAGCAGCGGGTGGCACTCGCGCGCGCGTTGGCACCGCGTCCGCGCGTTCTCCTTCTCGACGAACCGCTGTCGAACCTCGACCCATCCCTGCGTGAACGTACCCGCCGGGAACTACGCGACCTGGTGCGTCGCATCGGGATCACGACGGTGCTGGTCACGCACGAGCAGGAAGAAGCGTTCGAGCTCGCCGATCGCATCGCCGTGCTGCATCGCGGTCGCCTCGAGCAGGTTGGCACGCCGCAGGCCCTCTACGCCTCACCGGCCACCCCGTTCGTCGCGGGGTTCGTTGGACGCACGTCGCGCCTCGTGGGGCGCGTTATTGACCGTACGCCCGATGCCCTGGTGGTCGAGGCCAGTGGCATGCGCTGGTACGCCACCGGTGACGCCACCCTCACCGGCGAGGTGACGCTGCTGGTGCGCCCCGAGGGCGCTGCCCTCACGCCTGATACCGGAGCGGGGGGCCGGGTCCTGCGCCGGCGCTTTGGCGGCGCCGTCGAGTACCTCGCCGTGGCACTCGACAGTGGCGATGAACTTGAAGTGGTCGTCGCTCCGGGCGCGGCACACGATGGGGCGCACGTGATGATTCGACCGACTGGTGTTGGGGCATTCGCGTTCGCGGTCGAGCCATGACGTCAACTGTTCGCCGCGCCGTCCCGCTGCTCCTCCTGTGTGGTCTGGCGTGGCTGGTGGTCGAGCCATTGGCCATCGTCGCGGTCGAGGCGGTGCGACGCGACGGCGTGTGGACGCTCGACGCGGTGCGCGCGTTTGCCGTCGAACGCAATGAGTGGCGAGCGGCGTGGAACTCGCTCTGGCTTGCCGTGGCAAGCGTGGTGCTCGGAACGCTGCTCGGTGTGCCCCTCGCGCTCGTTACTCGGCTGGCGGATTTTCCGGGTCGACGCATTGTGGCGGCGATGCTCGCGTTGCCCGCGGTCTTGCCGCCGCTCGTGGGCGTGGTCGCGTTCCTCTTTCTGTACGGCGAAAGCGGCGTGTTCGCGCGGGCGATCATGAGTGCGACGGGTTCGGAGACGCCTCCGTGGCGTTTCGAAGGCGCTGGTGCCGTGCTGTTGATTCATGCGACGACGATGTACGTCTATCCCTACCTGCTGGTGCGCGCCGCGCTTGCAACCTTCGACACGGCACTGCTCGAAGCTGCCACCGCACTCGGTGCCGGACGTTGGAGAGCGATGCGCTCCATCGTCGTCCCGATGCTGCGACCCGCCATCGGCAACGGCGCCCTGCTGATCGCGCTGACCTCCCTCGCGTCGTTCTCAGCCCCCTATGTGTTCGGCGGTGGATTCCGCGTGCTTCCCACTCAGGTGATCAGCACCCGGCTCAACGGCGACGTCAATGTGGCGATGGTCGAGACGTTGGTGCTGGTCGCGCTCGCGCTCGTGGCCCTCACGATGGCATCGCGACTCGGCGGGTCGGGCGTGCGAGGTGTCGGCCGGGGCATCGCACCGTCGCCGCGCGTCGAGCGCCACGGCTGGCGACGCACCATCACCGGAGTCGCGATTGCAGGGCTGACCGTGTGGCTGCTCTTGCCGCACCTCGCCCTCCTGACCGTCTCGTTCGTGCCCAGTGGTGCGTGGACCACCACCGCGCTCCCCAGTGCGTGGACCTCCGGTAACTACATCGCGCTCATTGCCGAACCCGCGCGCTGGCGCCCGTTCGGCACGTCGCTCTGGATGGCAGGGCTCGCCGCGAGCGCGGCGGCGGTCATCGCACTCAGTGTCGCACTGGCTGCACGCGACGCACGCAGCCGGACGTCGCGCTGGCTTGAGGCGGCGATCGCGCTGCCCTGGGCCGTGCCGGGGACCGCGTATGCCATCGCGCTCGCCACAATGTTCTCGGTGTCGCAACCGTTTGCAGGCCGGTTCATCCTGATCGGGACCCTATGGCTCCTGCCGCTCGCGTACCTCGTCCGCGGATTGCCGATCGTGGGTCGGTCCATGATCACCGCCGTCCGCACGCTCGACCCGGCACTCGACGAAGCCGCAACGTCACTTGGTGCCGGAGCGTGGCGCAGGTTTGCCACGGTCACGCTGCCGTTGCTCGTGCCGGCGCTGGCTGGGGCGGTGGCCCTCGCGTTCGTCACCGGCCTCGGCGACTTCATGACGTCGGTGATCCTGTATACCTACGACACCCGACCGGTGTCACTCGAGATCCTGGGCGCGATCCGTCAGGGCGACCTCGGCGTCGCGGCGGCATACGGCGTGGTTATCACGCTCATCAGTTCAGTCGCGTTCGGGTTGGCTGAACGTGGACGCCGCAGCGCATGAACGACGTGGTTCCGCCGAGCGCAAAGCGCGTCCAGTTCCGCCAGCTCGGCGTGCTGATCGCTGTCAACTGCATCGACATGCTCGGCTTTGCCATGGTGTTACCGCTGTTGCCGTTCTACGCGCTCGAGCTCAATGCCACGCCCGAGCTGATCGGATTCATGATTGCGTCGTTCTCGATCGCGCAGCTCATCGCCTCACCGATCTGGGGGCGTGTGTCCGACCGCTACGGTCGTCGCCCCGCGCTGATGATCGGCCTCTCCGCCTCGGCGGTTGCGTTCCTGGTATTCGGACTTGCCGACGCGCTCTGGCTCCTCTTCCTCTCGCGCATTGTGCAGGGCGCGGGCGGCGGCACGACTGGCGTGGCGCACGCGTACGTGTCGGACACCGTGGCACCAGCCGATCGTGCGCGGGCACTGGGATGGCTCTCGGCGGCGACGGCGGCGGGGGTGATGATCGGACCGGTGATCGGATCGGCCGCATCGCACCTGGGGCGCGCGGCCCCGGGGTTCGTCGCGGCAGGCCTCTGTTTCCTGAACGTGATCGCGGCGTGGAAGTGGCTGCCCGAGTCTCGCCGTCCGGATGCGGCCCACGCGAGCCAGGTGCGCAAGCCGGTGTGGCACGCCGCGTGGACGGTGCTACGCCACCCGAGTGGCCGGGCCCCGCGGCTGATCTGGATCTATGGTGTCGGGATGCTCGCCTTCTCGCTCCTCACCAGCGTGCTCGCACTCTGGCTCGGTGCGCGCTTCGCGATCACCGCGCAGACGATCGGCTACTTCTACGCGTACAATGGACTGCTTTCACTGGTCCTTCGTTCCGTGATCCTCGGCCCGGTCGTCGATCGCGTCGGCGAGTACATGGCGGTTCGCCTCGGCGCGCTGGCGTTTGGCGTGGGGCTGCTGCTCTACACGGTCGCCCCGAGTGTCGTGGTGCTTGTGCTCATCATTCCGTGCGTACAGGTCGGGACCGCGTTGTTGTTCCCAGCGTCCACGTCGCTGCTCTCGCGGGTCGCCGAGCCGGGCGAAGTCGGCACCACCATGGGGGTGGCCCAGACGTTTGCCGGCATCTCGCGCGTGATCGCGCCGATCGCTGGAACGATCGCGTTCCAGCGGCTCGGCGTGGACTGGCCGTTCATCCTCGGCGGCATGACGATGTTGGTGGTGGCCTGGACCGCGTTCCGGTACGTGCGCCCGCCGGAAACGGTGCCGGTCGCCTGAGCCGAGGGGTTATCATGTGCCGATGACGCTCATCCTCCCAGCCACCGCTGCGGGCTTTGCCGACGCGACGTGGCACGACGTGTCGGCCTACTACCGCGCCCTCGAGGCCGCGCCGCTCGATGCGAGCACGGTCGAGGCCTGGCTGGCGCGGTGGTCGCGACTCGATGAACTCGTCACCGAGGCGGCATCCCTCGCGATGATCGCCTACACCTCCGACACCACCGACTCGGCGAAGGAGTCCACGCACCTCCGTTTCTCGACTGACATCCTGCCCCGACTCGAGCAGGCAGAGGTGGCATTGGCACAGCGTTTCGTCGCGCTTGGTAGCGATCGTCACGACCTGCAGACCACCCTGCGCCGATTTCGCGCAGCGATCGAGATTTTTCGGGAGGAGAACGTCGCACTGGTCGCGGAGGCCGAGGGACTCGCCGCGAAATACCAGCAGATCACCGGTGGCATGAGCGCGATGTGGGGTGGTCAGCCACTTCCGCTGCCGCGTCTGGCGCCGTTCCTCAAGAGCCACGACCGGGAAATACGTGAGGCCGCGTGGCGCGTCGGAACCCAACCCTATGTCGATGCTCGCGAGCCGCTGCAGGGGATTTTCGATCGCATGGTCGAGCTGCGCCAGACGATGGCCCGGAATGCCGGGTTCGCCGATTATCGCGACTACACGTTTGCAGCCAAGTGCCGCTTTGACTACACGCCTGCCGATTGCGAGCGACTCCACGAAGCGATCGAGGCGACCGTCGGACCGGCGATGCTTCGGGCAGTAACAGCGCGGCGTGAACGTCTTGGGATCGACGTGGTGCGTCCGTGGGACATGTCGGTCGATCCGTGGCGCGACGTCGCGCCGGTGCCCTACCGTGATGTCGCCGAGCTGCAGGAGACGTCGGCGCGCATCTTCGCGGCCGTCGATCCGGTGCTGGGCGAACAGTTTCGCACGATGATGCGCGAGGGGCTGCTCGATCTGGATTCGCGTCCCGGCAAGGCTCCGGGTGGGTATTGCGACACGCTCCACGCCCGGGGGCGGCCGTTCGTGTTCATGAACGCGGCGGGCGTTCCCGAGGACGTCACGACGATGCTGCATGAGGCGGGGCATTGCTTCCATGCGTTCGCGGCGCACGCCCAACCGTTGATCTGGCAGCGTCATCCCGGCGCGGAATCCGCCGAGCTGGCGTCGATGTCGATGGAACTGCTGGCGTCACCGCACCTCGCACGCCCGACCGGGTATTACGACGAATACGACGCGCTGTCGGCGCGGCTCGAGCACCTCGAGGACCTGCTGATTTCGCTGGCGCATATCGCATGCGTGGATGCGTTCCAGTCGTGGGTGTACACGCATCCCGAGGGCGCCGATGCCGACGCGCGCGATCAGGCATGGCTCGCGCTGCGTGCGCGATTCGAGCCCGGGGTGGATTGGTCGGGCCTCACCACCGAACGCGCGTCGCGGTGGTATCGCCAGCTCCATATTTTTCTGTACCCGTTTTACTATATCGAGTACGGGATTGCGCAAATCGGCGCGCTCCAGGTGTGGCGCAATGCGCGGCGCGACCCGGTGGCCGCGGTTGCGGCCTACCGACGGTTCATGGCCCTCGGCGCCACGACGTCGCTGCCGGAGCAGTACCACGCGGCTGGCGTCGAGATGTCGTTCGATGCGGCGCTCCTGACGGAGCTGGTCGCGATGGTCGAGGACGAGATGGCGGTCCTGCGGGAGGCGTTGAAGCATCAGGTGCCGCACCTGTGCGGCACGTCGGATGCGGGCCCGCCCGGCCGTTAACCGGGGGCAATGAGCGTGAGTGTCGGGAATCGCTTGGAATGTGATGGGGTGTAGGTCAATTGGCAGACCGCCCGGCTGTTAACCGGGAAGTTGCAGGTTCGAGTCCTGCCGCCCCAGTAAGGTGCCGCATATGTGCGGCACCTGTGGATTGCGCCCCAGCCCCCACCCCGGCACATTTCCCGCTTGGGCCCAGCCCGGGTCCCTTACCCCGCGACCGGAGTTTGGATGGCGAAGGAAGAAGGCATTGAGATGGAAGGCGTTGTCCAGGAAGTGCTCCCGGACCGCAATTACCGGGTGCTGCTGGAGAACGGCCACACCATCCTCGCCTACGCTGCGGGGAAGATGTCGAAGTTCAAGATTCGTGTGCTCGAGGGCGACCGCGTCAGCGTGGTCCTCTCGCCGTATGACCTGACCCGGGGAAGAGTGGTTTACCGGCACAAGTGACGTCGCGTCGCGGCGTCATCCAGAGCGCAGCGGGTGTAGCCCGCGAAGTCGAAGGATCCGCGTGGTCGTCACGTCCCCAGCAGTTTCGCCGCCAGTCTCGCCAGGTCGCTCCCCTTCCGTTTTGCCCCCAGCTGCACCGCCTCTTCGATCGCACTGCGGAACTCGCCGGCTGACGTCCAGCGTGCCTCGACGTCATTGCGGAGTGCCCGCGCCAGTACGGCCGACAGCGCGGGCGACAGCTCCGGTCGTTCGGCCACGAGGTCGGGCATGACGTCGGCGGTCTGCTTGGCGAGCACCTGTTCGATCGAACCGCCCGGGAACGGCGCCCGGCCAGTGAGCGCAAAGCACGCGACCGCGGCGAGGGAGTAGAGGTCGGTCCGCTGATCAACTCGCTCGCCGAGCAGTTGTTCAGGCGAAGCGAACTGTGGCGTCCCGCTCTGGCTGGTGGCGCCGCCAAAACGTCCCTGCCCGCGCAGCGCAAGCGCCAGCCCGAAGTCGGTGATCCGGATCGAGCCGCTCTTCTCGAGCAGCATGTTCTCGGGCTTGATGTCGCGGTGCACGAGGCCGAGCGCGTGGGCGTGGCCGAGTGCAGACAGCGCCTCGCGGAGCAGGCGTAGCAATCGATCGATGGAAAGTGGCCCGTCGCGTCCGACGAGTTGCGCAAGGTTCGGTCCGTCAACGACCTCCATTGTATACCAGAGCAGCCCGGACCTGCCCGCGATGTCGTAGATGTTCACGATGTGGACGTGGTTCAGGCGTGCAGCAAGCTGCGCTTCGCGCCGGAATCGCTCGACCACTGAGGCGTCCTGCGTGAGATGCGGATGCAGCACCTTGAGCGCCACTTCGCGTTCGAGATGCAGGTCGCGCACGCGGTACACGCGTCCGAAACCACCCTGACCGAGCGAGCCAAGAAGCTCGTAGTCGTCGCCGAGGGCTCGGCGAAGCCGCGCTTCCCATTGTGGCCCCTGCGACAGCTCGTGCGACAGCGACGGCAACGCGACGTCGGGCGACTCGAACAGTCCCGCGTCGCTCGCGAAGTCTTCGAGCATCTCGGCGGCCGTGAAATAGCGACGATCGGGATTCGGGTCCAGCGCGCGCATGATGACCCGTTCGAGAGCCTTGGGGATCACGCTGCGGATCCGGCGGGCCGGAATGATCTCCGTCGGGTCGAGCGGCGGCTTTGTTGCGGTGACGGCGTAGTAGAGAATGGCGCCGGCGGTGTAGATGTCACTGGTGGGGTCGCCGACCTCGCCGGCACGCACGTCGGGCGCCAGGAACGGCAGGCCGGTCGGCTGTTCGCCCGCGGGAATTTCTGGTAGCGTGAGGTTGCAGAAGCGCAGGTCGGTCACGGTACCGCGCCCATTCATCCCGATCAGGAGTGATGCGGGCACGATTCGACGGACGATGATGCCGTGTGCGTGCGCGTGCTCGAGCGCGCTGAGCAGGTCGCGCGCGAGAACGTGGACGGTCGGGACGGGTCGCGGCCCTCGCTGCAGCGCTTCGGCCAGGCTCTCGCCTTCAATCCAGTTACCGATGCGATACGCGATGTCGTCGCGCACGCCGGCCTCGTAAATGTGCCGGATCGCGGGATGGTCGAGTCGGGCGAGCGCTTCGGCTTCCTTGACAAACCACCGGCGCAGCGCATCGCCCGAGAAGAGGTTGATGCGGAGCGACACCGCGCGACGCAGCAACAGGTCATCGGCACGAAACAGGATCCGTTCAGCGGAGACGGCAACGGCTTCTCCGACCCGGAATCGTTCGCCAAGTGCGGCCTTGACGCGCGCCAGCACGTCGTCGGGGAGGGGGGGAGGCATCGAGGAAAGATACGCGGGGAGCGAGGGGCCCGGTTACCCGTTCCGATCGATCGACGCAGCCAATCGGTCGCGCAGCGCGGTGAGCTCCTGGCGCATCCCGCGGGCTGGCCAGTCGACCCGACGGGTGAGTACTTCAACCAGGTCACCGTACCAGCCAAGGACGTGCGGCCCCGAGGGTGGCTCGTCCGCCTCGAGGTATTCAGGCCCGAGACGCTCGATCAGGGCGATCGTCGAGCCGCACTCGTGGATCTCGTCGGCACAGCAGATGTCGAGGGCCCGCGGCTCCATCACCATGAGCTGCGACAACAAGGCGCGCTTGCGCTGGGTCCACCCGATCGCCGCACCGCGGTCGTCGACGCAACATTCGGCAGCGTCGGTGGCGACCACGAGCACAACCGAGCCGAACTTTTCCGAGATCTTTCGCTCGAGTGGCGGGCGCTCCGGCACCGGCGTGATCTCGAGCACGTGATGCAGGATGGCGGCGACGATGGTTGTTTCATCGGCGCCATGGCGCGCCAGGATGATCGCGACGTTTGACGGATGGGCGGTGAACGCGAGCGTGCCCATCACTGGTGCGCGCGGTGCGCGATGCTTGGCGGCGAAGGCCAGCGCGTGGTTGATACGGTCGCTGTATCCGTGCATCGGCAGTCAGGGAATGTGGAGGAACTTGTGCGTCTGGAGCGAAAGCTCCCATCGGGGATGCCGCAGGCACCACGCCAGGGCGGCCTGGGTGTTTTGTTCGCGCGCCGGGCCGTCCATCGGCTGGAGCAGGAAATGCTTGAACGCGAGCGCCAGGAACTCGTCCGGCATCGCGTCGGATTGCGGGAAGACGAGCTTGAGTTCGTCTCCCTCGCGTTGCACCAATGTCGCCCCCGCCTTGGGGGAGACGCAGATCCAGTCGATGCCTGCCGGGACCGGGTTGGTACCGTTGGTCTCGATCGCGATCTCAAAACCACGGACGTGCAACGCGTCGATCAACGCCACATCCATCTGCAGGGTCGGTTCGCCGCCAGTGCAGACCACATAGCGACGGGCGCGCGGGTCGCCGTCGTCGGGCCAGGATCGCCCGATGGCGTCGGCGAGCGCTGCGGCATCGGCGAACTTCCCGCCGCCGGGGCCGTCGGTACCGACAAAATCGGTGTCGCAGAACTGGCATGTTGCCGAGTGGCGGTCCTGTTCGCGGCCAGTCCACAGGTTGCAGCCGGCAAAGCGGCAGAACACGGCGGGTCGGCCGGCGTGTTTCCCTTCGCCCTGCAGGGTGAAGAAAATCTCCTTGACGGCGTATGGCATCAGGGCGCCGCCATCGGGGCGGTGTCGGTGAGGCCCAGTTGCGCGAAACCGCGAGCGCGGAGGATGCAGGCGTCGCAGTGGCCGCACGCCGAGCCGTCGACGGTTGGGTCGTAGCAGGTGCGCGTCAGACTAAAGTCAACGCCGAGTTCAAGCCCGCGGGTGATGATGCCGGCCTTGTCGAGGTGCTGCAGTGGGGCGCGAATCGTCACGTCGGTGAGGCGCGTGCCGAGTCGCGCGGCTGCTTGAAACGCAGCAATGAACGCGGGTCGGCAATCGGGGTAGCCCGAGTAGTCCACGGCATTGACGCCGATGTAGATGTCGCGGGCATCGAGAATTTCGGCCCAGGCGAGGGCGTAGCCAAGGAAAATCGCGTTACGCGCGGGGACGTAGGTGATCGG
>JANMSC010000341.1:0-16654 GCA_031388885.1 Gemmatimonadales bacterium
TTCATCATCTTCCAGATGGTCAAGATGATGAATCGCCTGAAGCGCGAGGCGCCGCCGATTCCTGCTACGACGCCCGAGGATGTCATGCTGCTGCGCGAGATCCGCGACTCGGTTCGGCGTCCGAGTTGACGCGCCCTCCCGGCCGCGGTGGTTTGTCGATGCCGCCATTCACCCGAACGGAGTGGTCACAATGCGTTACGCGTCATTGGCATTGATACTGGGGCTCACCGCCACAGCGGCGCCGGCTGCGTCCGCGCAGGACACGACCGACACCTGGCGGTGGCTGGAAGAGGTCACGGGCGACAAACCGCTCGCGTGGGTCGCCGAACAGAACGCGCGCACAATTGGCGCGCTGGCGCAGTCCGCCGACTTCAAGAACCTTGAAGCGCGGTTGCTTTCTATCTACGACTCGCGAGACCGCATCCCGTTCGTCCAGAAGATCGGCCCCTGGTACTACAACTTCTGGCAGGACGCCGAGCACGTGCGCGGCCTCTGGCGGCGCACCACCATGGCGGAGTACCGCAAGGCTGCTCCTTCGTGGGAGACGGTCATCGACCTTGACGCCCTCGGCCGGACGGAGAACGAGAACTGGGTCTGGCATGGCAGCTCGTGCCTGCCACCGAAGTACGAACGTTGCGTCGTCTCGCTGTCGCGCGGTGGGGCCGATGCCGACATCAAGCGCGAGTTCGATCTCGCGCAGAAGGCGTTCGTGCCCGGTGGCTTCGCGCTGCCGGAGGCGAAAGGCGGCGTCGGCTGGATCGACCGCGACACCGTGTATGTATCCACCGATTTTGGACCGGGGTCGATGACGAGCTCGGGCTATCCCAGGGTCGTCAAGCTCTGGCGTCGCGGCACGCCGCTTGAATCGGCCACCCTGGTGTACGAGGGGAAGGAGAGCGACGTCTCGGTCGGAGCGTATCGCGATCATACTCCAGGCTTCGAGCGCGACTTCGTCTATCGCGGCATCACGTTCTACTCGAGCGAGCTCTTCCTGCGTCGAGCGGGGCAGCTCATCAAGATCGACGTGCCCGCTGACGCCAACACCAGTGTGCATCGCGAATGGCTGCTGGTCGAGTTGCGCACCGACTGGTCAGTCGGCGGAAAGACGTATCCCGCGGGTGCACTGTTGGCGACCCGCTTCGATCGGTTCATGGCTGGTGATCACCAGTTTGATGTGCTGTTCACGCCGAGTGAGCGGACGTCGCTCGCCGGGTTCTCGCCGACGCGTAACTACCTGCTGGTCAACGAACTCGACAACGTCCGCAACCGGATCTACCGACTCGAGCACCGCAATGGCGCGTGGCAACGCGCGCTACTCGAGGGGCAGCCAGAATTCGGAACCATCGGTGCGTCGGCCGTAGACTCGGATGAATCGGATGAGTTCTTCATGACGGTCACCGACTTCGTCACACCGAGCACGCTGGCACTCGGCACGGTTGGGCGAGGCACGCCGGAACGACTGAAGGCATTGCCCGACCTCTTCGATCGCCGCGGGCTCGCGATCACCCAGCACGACGCCCGCTCGGCTGACGGGACCAGGATCCCGTACTTCCAGGTATCACGCCGCGGCGTTGCCCTCGACGGAATGAATCCAACGCTGCTGTACGGCTACGGCGGCTTTGAAGTCTCGATGCTGCCATCGTACAGCGCCGGTGTCGGGGCATCGTGGCTCGAGAAGGGCGGGGTGTACGTCGTTGCAAACATTCGTGGCGGCGGCGAATTCGGCCCTCGTTGGCACCAGGCTGCACTCAAAGGGCTCCGCCACAATGCATACGACGACTTCATTGCTGTCGCCGAGGCGCTCGTCGCGCGCCGGGTGACGTCGACCCCGCGGCTCGGCGCTATGGGCGGGAGCAACGGCGGCCTGCTCACCGGGAACATGCTCACGCGCCGCCCCGACCTGTTCGGCGCCGTCGTGAGCCAGGTGCCGCTGCTCGACATGCGGCGCTATCACAAGTTGCTCGCTGGCGCGTCGTGGATGGGTGAGTACGGCGATCCTGACAAGCCCGAGGAGTGGGAGTTCATCCGGACCTTCTCGCCCTACCACAACGTCAAGCCCGGCGTATCCTATCCGCCGACATTGATCGTGACCTCGACCCGCGATGACCGGGTGCACCCGGGGCACGCGCGCAAGATGGTGGCGCTGATGCAGTCGATGGGGCAGAACGTGCAGTACTACGAGAATACCGAAGGCGGGCACGGCGGCGCGGCGAACAACAAGCAGGCCGCGTTCATGGCCGCGCTGGCGTACACCTTTCTTTGGAACCAACTCGGAACGACGCGGGCAGCGATCCCCTGATCGCGATGGCCGACCGCCGAGTCATTTTTGCGGGCTGACCCGACGGCCGTAGCTTTAAATGTCGCGCCCGTAGCTCAACTGGATAGAGCACCGGCCTTCTAAGCCGGTGGTTGCAGGTTCGAGTCCTGCCGGGCGCATTTCCTCTACCACGACGATCATGACAGACGACGACCTCTTCGCCTCGCCCAAGTCCCGCCTCACCACCATCCTCCTCGCCGCGGTACTCGGGGTGTTTGGCGCGCACCGCTTCTATGTCGGCAAGACGCAGAGCGCGGTCGCGATGCTCCTCACCCTCGGCGGTCTCGGCCTCTGGTACGTCTACGACCTCATCATGATTGCCGCAGGATCGTTTCGTGACAGCGAAGGCCGATTCGTGACCAACTGGGAACCCGAAAACATGAACTTGGCCGGCTCGATCACCGCCGCGTCGGTCCTGGATGAGCTCGACGCGTTGCGCGCCGAGATGAACGACTTGCACGAGCGACTGGAGTTTGCTGAGCGGCTTCTCTCCGACCCCGACCGCAGGCCCCCCGGATCGGTGTGACCGCCGCCGCCCCCGTGGCCGGCCGCTCGCCGCTGCGAACCCTGCTCGACCTCGCCTTGCCGATCATTGGTGTCAACGTTGGAATGATGCTGATGGGCACGGTCGATACCGTGATGGTCGGCCGCGTCTCGCCAGAAGCGCTCGCCGCCGTCGCCCTCGGCAATGTCGTCTATTTCGCGTTGTCGAAGTTCGGCGTCGGCGTACTGCTTGCCCTTGATCCAATCATCTCGCAGGCCGTTGGCGCCGATGACCCGGATGGCGTCGCGCTCGGCGTCCAGCGAGGGCTGGTCATCGCGGTGCTGCTCTCGATCCCGATCGGGAGTGCGCTGTTCTTCGCAGGTCCGCTGCTCCGCGCCGCGCAGCAGCCAGCCGCCGTGGTCCCGCTCGCCGCCACGTATTGCGCGATCCTTGTCCCGGGGCTGCTGCCGTTCCTGGTGTTCAACGTCGGTCGGCAGGCCCTCCAGGCGATGCACCGTGTCGGCCCGGTGCTGTGGACGATCGTCATCGTCAACGTCGTCAACCTGGTGCTCAATGAGGTGCTGATCTTCGGGCGCGTCGGGTTCCCGGAGATGGGTGTTGCGGGATCGGCCTGGGCCACCACCGTATCTCGCATCATCATGCTGCCCCTGCTGCTGCTTTTCGCCCGGGCCGACCTGATACCGACGATTCGGCCATGGCGCGCGGGCGCGACGGCACGCGCACCGCTCATCGCAGTGGCCCGGCTCGGCATGCCGATCGGCCTGCAGATCGAGCTCGAGATGGGGGCGTTCGCCGCGGTCGCGCTCCTGATGGGTCGCTTTGGTACCGTGCACGTGGCGGGGCACCAGATCGCGATCAACCTCGCATCACTCACCTTCATGGTGCCGATGGGTGTCGCAATGGGTGCCGCGGTACTCGCGGGCAACGCCGTTGGTCGCGGCGATCAGGCGGGGCTTCGTGCTGCTGCCGGCACCGCCCTCGTCGTTGGCGGTGGTTTCATGGCGTGCATGGCGCTGGTGCTGATCGCCGTGCCGTCCCTGCTTGCCGGGATCTACACGCGCGATGCCAGCGTGCTGGCGTTCGCCGCGACGCTGCTCCCGATCGCTGGCGTGTTCCAGGTATTCGACGGACTTCAAGTGGTGAGTGCCGGCATCCTGCGAGGGCTGGGAGATACCCGGGCGCCGATGCTGATCAATCTCGCAGGCTTTCTCGGCGTTGGGCTGACCGCCAGCATCCTGCTTGCGTACCGCACGCCGCTCGGGCCTGTCGGACTCTGGTGGGGTCTGGTGCTCGGCCTGCTCGTTGTGGCGGCGATCCTGATGCTACGGGTTCGGCATGCGGTGCGGCGGCCGGTCCTGCGCGTCGAATGAACCTGACTTGAGGTCCCTCGACTTCGCGGGCTGCGCCCGCTTCGCTCGGGACGACAGGGCATGCGCTCGCGTCTCGCTTCTCCCTTCGCCCTTCTCCCTTCTCTCTTCTCCCCTCTCTCTTCTCCCCTCTCCCTTCTCCCTTCTCATCCTTATTCTCCGATCGTCCGCGGCTTGTCGGCGTACCCCTTCGCCGCGGCTTCACGGCTCGCTGCATCACCGAAAATCTTCTCGCCGTCGTATCGTCCGTTCTCGATGAACACTTCCGAGGTATGACGACCCGCGCCCACGCTCCCCGCGAGAAACACTCCCGCCACGTTGGTTTCGAGCGTGTCGGCATCGAGCGTCGGACGTCCGGCCGCCTCATCGATGTGCACGCCGATTGATTCGAGCAGTGCGAAATCGGGGTGATATCCGGTGAGCGCATACACCCGATCCGCTGGCACCATGTGCGGGCGATCGTCGGCATCAACCGCGTGTACTGCCTCGAGCGTGATGCGCTCGACACTCGTACCGAGCAAGGCGTTGATCTCGCCGGCAGCAATGCGGTTGTCGAGGTCGGGTCGAAGCCAGTACTTCACGCTCGGTTTCCACGCGCGACCACGATAAATGATGGTTACCCGCGCGCCAGCCCGATAGCACTGGAGCGCCGCCTCGACAGCGGAGTTCTTGCCGCCGATGATCACCACATCGAGTCCGCTCGTGAGGTGTACCTCGTCGAGCCAGTGCGACACATGGGCCAGATTCTCACCGGGCACGGCAAGCATGTTGGCGTGATCGAAGTACCCTGTTGCGAGCACGAGGCGATCGCACGTGACTGATTCCTGGCCGAGCCGAGTCTCGAGCGTGCACGTGATCACCTCGCTCCCACGCGCAGCCGCGATGAGTCGGACATACGGCCGCACCGTGAGCGCTTCTGCACGCGCAACACCGCGGTAGTACTTGAGCGCGTCCTCGCGTGTTGCCTTGGCGCCCGCGGTCACCAGCGGGTGGCCGCCAATCTCGAGTCGCTCTGGTGTGGTGAAGAAGGTCATCCCCACCGGGTAGCGCGTGATCGAGTGGGCGAGCGATCCGGCGTCGATGATCGTTGCGTTGACCCCGCGACGCCTGGCCGAGATGCCGCACGCGAGGCCGATCGGACCGGCCCCGACAATCAGCGTATCGATGTGTCGGCTCATCGCAGGTCGGTCGCCGCAATCTGTCGCGTCCAGCGTTCCTTGCCGTCCTTGTCGAGGATCCGGATGGTCATTACCCGAGCGAGCCGCGGCCCGGCGATGTCGAGGATGGCGAAGTTGTGTTCCTGCAGGATTGTCCCATCGACCCGGAAGTCATTCTTCTCGACGGTCCAACCATTCGATGTGCCCGCAGTAAGTGACGACACCGTGAGGTCATGCAGCGGGTACGTCCCGGCGCGCGGCATCGCGCTCAGCTCGGTCCAATGCTTGTCGCCGCTCAGGAAGACGACCCCTGGAATCTGTTCGTCGGTGATGCGTCCGAGCAGCCGACCCCGTTCGTCCCCGTAGGTCGCATAATTCTCGAACGACACTGCGTTGTTGATGACCTGGCCTCCGACGACCACGAGCTTGAAGGGCGCGCGGCTCGATCGCAGGGCATCGATCAGCCATTCCACCTGTGCATCACCAAGGTAGCTCTTGGCGCCGGTGCGTCGGCCCTGCGCGCTGCGGTACCATCGGTTGTCGGTCAGGAACACCTGCACATCCTGCCACTCGAACATCGAGGCCACTCCGCCGCCGCCGTCGGCCCCGAATCGTGCGTTCGGCCAGAAGAGCTGGAACGCTTCGCGGGTCAGGAAGCGTTCGCGAAACGAGTGGTCGCTGTCGTTCGGCCCGAAATCGTGGTCATCCCAGGTGGCGTAGTGACTCACCGATGCCAGTAGCGGCTGCAACTCTGGCAGCGCGCGGGTGTGGGAGTAGCGGTGCAGTATGCCGGTGCGAGTGTACCAATCGGGCTCCCGCAGGTACGTATTATCGCCGAGCCAGACCATGATGTCCGGCTTTTGCGCAGCGATCGCGGACACGATTTCGTAGTCGCTGCCGTAGGGCGCGCCGGGCCGATCGTACGGCGGGTCGTTGACGTAAAAGCAGCTCCCGAGCGCGATCCGGACGGGGGGCGGATCGGTCCGGAACTGCCACAGTGCCGGGGTGCGAAATCGCATCGGATAGGGGCGCCCGATCACAACGCCGTCGATTCGGAGTTCGTATCCGTAGGTAATGCCGGGTTGAACCGAATCGGCGATCAGGTTCGCGACATTCGCCGTATGTGCCTCGGTGCGCACGACCGACGTGCGGAAGCGCCTCGCGGGTGCCGTGGAATCCCAGTACACCACCTGGACCAGGGCGGGACGCGTGGTCTGCGCCCACATGCGTACCTCGCGCATCTCCGCCGGACCAACCATCGGCCCAGCACGCAGGGGCGATCCTTGAGCGTGGGCGGCTTGCGTCAGTGCGACGCTGAGGCACCCGAGCAGCAACCGGACTGGAAGGTTCAACATGGTTCTACCGGAAATGGGTTGGACAACGACGGCCGACACGACGGGCCGATCGAGCGCAATATGCTGCCTGGCATGCCATCAGGACCCGCAGTCGGCTAATCTCTAGGCGTGCCAAACGTTCCGCCATTCGCGGTCCGGGTTCCTGAGGAGGGGCCGCGGAGTTGGGGGGCGCTCGCTCTGAGCACGTCCCTGCACCTGATCATTTTCGCAGTCCTGCTGATGCGGCCGCCGTCGGCGGCGGTGCAGGGACCACCGCCGTCGAACGAAACCCGCGCGCAACCGGTCGCGCTCCTCCCTCCCGAGATGCCGCCCCTCGATCAGCCACAGACTCGGCCCGAGCCGCAGCCGGCCCCGCCGAAGGCCGTCCCTCTGGGCCCGGATTCCGATCGACCCGACGCCCCGGTGCCGCAGGAAGCCGGTCCGGACCGGCCAGAGCCGGAGATCGATCCGCCAGTCGAGACACCGCCGGAGGAGGCACCAGCGCCGTCGGCGCCCGCTGAGCCGACCGCGGCACCGACCGCGGTAAGGATCCCGACGCCGCGCGACTTCGCGGCTGCGATGCGCCGGATCGGTCAGCCAACCTCGCCGTTCGGTCCACCCGCCGCCGATAGCGCCGGCTCGGCGGCGCCACGACAGCCAGCCGCCGCCACATCGGCTGTGGGCGCGATGGGTCGGGTCGGCGTCGGCCGTGCGCCTGACACGCGTGACTGGCGGCCATCGTTCCCGACGGCCGCGGGCCGTTGCGTCGAGATCCCCGACCTCGGCCGCAATGCCGACGGTACGCCAGTGCTCGCGGCCGTGATCGGGCGAGTGTACGAACAGGATGGTCGCACGCCCCTCACCGGCGCGCACCTGCAGATCGTTGGGACGCCGTACGTGACCTTCAGCGATGCCACCGGCGAGTACCGGCTTGAGTTCGATCCCAAGCTCCTCGAGCGGTGTCGCGTGCAGTACGTGCGCGTATCCGCCGACGGGTACGACGGTCGCATGCTGACGTTGTCGATCGGTCGCGATATCCGCAGCGACGACGTGCACCTCAGGCGCAAGTAGTCATGGCAGTTGCTGCGATCGATGCGCCGGTGTGGAAGCCGACACGGGCACGAGTCGCGGCATCGCATCTCGCGCGCTTCATCGAGTCGCGTCGGCGCGAGGGAGTGTCGCTGCCGTCGCCACACGATCCCGACGCGTTCACGGCGCTTCACGCGTGGTCCGTCGCGCATCCCGAAGCATTCTGGACGGCACTCTGGCATGACGGCGAGGTGATCGCCGATCGCCTCGAGTCGGGCGGCGCATGGGACGAAGTCGTGCGTGGCGGCGAGCGAATGGCGCCTCCGGATCCGGTCCGCGGACCGCGGTGGTTCACCAGGGCGCGTCTCAACTATGCCGAGAATCTGCTCCGACACGACGACGCCGCGACGGCCATAGTGGCGTGGGACGAGCGGGGGCGGACGAGCAAGCGGTCGTACGGCGAGTTGCGCCGCGACGTGGCCCGTGCCGCCGCCGGCCTCCGCCGGCTCGGCGTCCGCCCAGGCGACCGCGTCGCTGGCTGGTTACCCAATATTCCCGAGGCAGTGGTCGCGATGCTCGCGACGGCTTCGATCGGTGCGGTCTGGACATCGTGCTCCCCCGACTTCGGGGTCGATGGCGTCCTGGATCGCTTCGGCCAGACGGAGCCCGTGGTGCTGTTCTTCGTCGATGGCTACCGTTACGGCGGAACGGTCCACGATTGCAGCGCGCGGGTGTTGGAGCTCCTGCCGCGTCTCAAATCCGTTCGTCGCGCCGTGATGATTCCATATCTCGGGACTGGCGACCTCCCGTTCGACCGTCGCACCGTCGCCTGGGATGCGTTGCTCGGCTCGGATCCGCTGGCTGAGCTTGCCTTCCAGCGCATGCCGTTCGATCACCCGCTCTGCATCCTGTATTCGTCGGGCACCACCGGATTGCCGAAGTGCATGGTGCATGGTGCGGGCGGCACACTCCTGCAGCACTTGAAGGAGCACCGGTTGCACGGTGACCTGCATGCTGGTGAGCGACTCTTCTACTTCACGACGCTCGGTTGGATGATGTGGAACTGGATGGTGAGTGCGCTGAGTGTCGGCGCGACGATCGTGTTATACGACGGCGCACCGTTGCCCGCCGATGATCTCGCCATCCTCTGGCGCATGGCGGCGGCGGAAAAGGTCAGCGTCTTCGGCACCAGTGCCCGATACCTCGCGGCAGCCGAAAAGGCCGGAATCGCGCCGAACCGCCTGGGCGTGGCCAGCATCCGCGCCGTCCTCTCGACCGGGAGCCCGCTCGCCCCCGAGTCGTTCGACTGGATTCGCGCCGCGGTGGGGCCGAAGGTTCAGGTTGCGTCAATCTCGGGCGGCACCGACATCGTCTCATGCTTCGTCCTCGGCAATCCGATCACCCCGGTATATCGGGGAGAGATTCAGGGACCGGGGCTTGGGATGGCGGTGGAGGTGTTCGATGAGAGCGGTTCGCGATGTCCAGCGGGCTCGCCGGGCGAGCTCGTGTGTACCCGCCCGTTCCCGTCGATGCCGGTCGCCTTCTGGAACGACCCCGGCGGGGCGGCGTACCGGACGGCCTACTTCGGTCACTATCCGGGCGTGTGGCGGCACGGCGATTGGGTCACGCGCACCGCGCATGGCGGCTACGTGATCAGCGGCAGGAGCGACTCGACGCTCAACCCGGGCGGCGTACGTATCGGTACTGCCGAGATCTATCGCCAAGTCGAGGCGGTACCTGAAGTGCTCGAGAGCATCGTGATTGCGCAACAGATCCCGGGTGCTGCGGTGGGCGACGTGCAGGTCGTGCTCTTCGTGCGCCTTCGCGAGGGTGCCGCCCTCACGTCGGCGCTGGAAGACGCCATCAGGCGGCGGATTCGCGCTAACGCCTCACCCCATCATGTCCCACGGGTGATTGCCCTGGTCAGTGACATTCCGCGCACCCGCAGCGGCAAGTTGAGCGAAATCGCGGTGCGCGACGTGGTCGAAGGGCGTCCGGTCCGCAACATTGGAGCGCTCGCCAACCCGGAGGCGCTTGAGGAGTTTCGGGACCGGTTGGAGCTACGGTGAGACCGGCCTCAGGTTATTTTCCATGACTTCGCTCGATCTTCGGGAGGCAGGGGGATGACCACGACGTCACGATCGCTCGACATGCTGCCCGGCCTGACGACCACCCGAGCACCTTTCATCGAAGCGGCGCGTGCCAGCGGGTTGCTCTACATCGACCAGCCATATGACCTCTATTCGGACGCCAACCACGATGTCTGGCGTCGGCTATACGCCCGCATGCTCGATCGGTGGCAGCGCTACGCCAACCCGCGTTTCCTCGAGGGTCTCGACACCCTGCAGCTTGATCCCTCACGCGTTCCGCGTCTTGAGGATGTCAACCGCTTCATGGCGCCGCTCACAGGGTTCCGGGCAAAGCCTGTCAGCGGGTACGTCCCGGCCTACCTCTTTTTCGATTGCCTGCGGCAGCGCGAGTTCCCCACCACCATCACGATCCGCGACGGCGAGGTCCTCGACTACCTGCCCGAACCCGACATCTTCCACGACATTGCCGGGCATGTGCCGATGCACACCGACCCGGTGTTCGCGGAATCGCTGGTGGCGTTCGGCGAGTGTGCTCGTGAGGCGGCACGTCGCTCGGCGATGATGACCGACGAACACGAGCGGGTGCGCCGCATGACCAGCGTGATCAAGGCGATGGCACGCTTTTTCTGGTTCACGATCGAGTTTGGCCTGATGAAGGGGCCGACACCGGGAAGCTACCGGGCGTACGGAAGTGGCCTGCTGTCGTCATATGGCGAGTTGGAACACGCCGTTACGTCGCCCGATGTGCAACGGGTGCCGTTCCAGCTGGAATGGGTCGTGAACCAGTCGTTCGAGATCGACCATTACCAGCCGTTGCTTTTCGTGGTCGACTCGTTTGACCACCTCTTCGCTGAGCTCGGTCGGTTGGTCGAGTGGATGCGCGACGGCAAGCTCGACAACGTGGCTCCGGGCGAACCAGGTATCGGCGAGGCCGACCTGGCCTCGTTCCTCGAAGCCGGCGCCAACACGTGAACACTCGATCATCGATCATGGATAGGGAGGAACAATGACGTCAACACTTCCGGCCACCCCACCGGCCGACACGCACGATGCCTTCCCGATCAACGGTACCGATTACATCGAATTCTGGTGCGGCAACGCAAAGCAGTCGGCCCATTTCTATCGCGCCGCGTTCGGCATGCGGCTGGTGGGGTATCGCGGCCCCGAAACGGGCGTCCGCGATCGAGCGAGCTACCTGTTGCAGCAGGACAGGCTGCGCTTCGTGTTGACGTCGGCTCTCGGCCCGGAGGGCGAGATCGCCGAGCATGTGCACCGGCATGGTGACGGTGTCCGCGACATGGCGTTCTGGGTCGATGACGCGCGAGCGGCCTACGCCACCGCAATGGAGCGCGGGGCGACCTCGGCCGGCGAGCCGCGGGTGCTGACCGACGAGCACGGTGAGGTTGTCATCGCCGCGATCCGCACCTACGGCGACACGATTCATTCGATCGTGGAGCGCCGCAATTACCGCGGCCCCTTCCTGCCCGGATTCGTGGCAGCGTTGTCGCCCTATGAACCCACCGCCACCGGCCTCAAGTATGTCGACCATTGCGTCGGCAACGTGGAACTCGGCAAGATGAACGAGTGGGTGTCGTTTTACGAGCGGGTGCTTGGCTTCGTCAACATCCTCACGTTTGACGACAAGCAGATCTCCACGGAATACTCGGCGCTGATGTCAAAGGTCATGTCCAACGGCAACGGCCGGATCAAGTTCCCGATTAACGAACCGGCTGCCGGGAAGCGGAAGTCCCAGATCGATGAGTATCTCGACTTTTACCGCGGGCCAGGGGTGCAGCACATCGCCATCGCCACCGACGACATCGTCGCAACGGTACGCGACCTCAAGAGCCGGGGCGTGGAGTTCCTGCGCATTCCCACGACGTACTACGACACCGTGCTGGATCGTGTCGGTACGATCGACGAAGATCTCGCGCCACTCGCCGAGCTCGGGATCCTGATCGATCGCGATGACGAAGGGTACCTGCTGCAGATTTTCACCAAGCCGGTGCAGGATCGCCCGACGGTGTTCTACGAGATCATCCAGCGCAAGGGCGCGAAAAGCTTCGGTGCCGGGAACTTCAAGGCGCTGTTCGTGGCGCTCGAGCGGGAGCAGGAGTTGCGGGGGAATTTGTAGGGAGTGAATCGACAGTCGACAGTCAACCGTCGACCAGTAGCTCGGAGCGTTTACAGGACACTGATACCGGATCATACCTATGCCCATCTATCACCAACTAGGCTCCATCCCGCGCAAGCGACACACCATCTTCAGGCGTCCTGACGGTGGGCTGTACGCCGAGGAACTGATGGGGCACGAAGGGTTCGTCGGCACGTCGTCGCTGCTCTATCACACCCACCCGCCGACTACGGTGGTGTCGGCGCGTCGGATCAAGGCGGTGACGTGGGAGGCCGACACCGACACCTCGCTGCGCCATCGTCACTTCCGCACGGCACGGGCGCCGAAGGGTGGATCGCCCACGATGGATCGGACCCCGCTGCTCTTCAACGCCGACATCGGGATGCTGTACGTCGAACCGGACGTGAACGACAGCCACTTCTACCGCAACTCGCAGGCGGATGAAGTGATCTACGTGGCAGAAGGCGCGGGTACGCTCGAGTCGGTGTACGGCGACCTGCCAGTGATGTCAGGCGACTACGTCGTGATCCATCGGAACATCACGCACCGCTGGCGCTTCGACTTCTCGAAGGGGCCGGCCAAGCTGCTGGTGATGGAGAGCCGAGGCCACGTGCGCTGGCCCACGCGGTATCGCAACGAATTCGGGCAATTGCTGGAAGGCGCGCCCTATTCCGAGCGGGACATCCGGCGCCCGCTGGAACTCAACACGCACGACGAGCGGGGCGAGTTTCCGATTCTGGTGAAGCAGTACGATGCCATCAACGAGCTGGTGCTGGATCATCATCCGTGCGACGTGGTCGGGTGGGACGGTTATTTCTATCCGTGGGCCTTCAGCATCCACGACTTCGAGCCGATCGTCGGGCGGATCCATCAGCCGCCGCCGGTACACCAGACGTTTCAGGGCGATGGCTTCGTCATTTGTTCGTTCTGTCCGCGCCCGTACGACTTCGATCCCGATGCGATTCCGGCCCCGTACAATCACAGCAACGTCGATTCCGACGAAGTGCTCTTCTACGCGTCGGCCGAGTTCATGAGCCGCAAGGGCATCGAGTATGGCTCGATCACGCACCATCCCGACGGCTTGCCGCACGGACCGCATCCCGGCCGCACCGAGGCGAGCATCGGGGCCAAGAACACCAATGAGCTCGCCGTGATGATGGATTCGTTTCGACCGCTGCACGTGGCGAAGGCGACAGCGTCGTTCGAGGATGAGACGTACCACCGCTCCTGGGTCGATCAGCAGCACGAGCAGTTCAGCCCGCCGACGTCATAACCGGGCCAGGCGCGACACATGGGTCGCACGATGCCGTCGGCGCACGATCATCCAGATCCCTCAACCTCTCCGCATCGCGGCGCGATGCGGTCGGGGGTCGGAATGACATCTCTCACCTGTCACCGGACATCCGATGTTGATCATCACGCTGCTCGCCCTCGCCCAGACGCCTGCACCCGCGCAGACACCAACCCCCCTCGCCGAATCGCCGATCGCGCGTTTGGAGCTGGCACCTGGGCCCCGGGTGACCATGACGGCCGGCGATACCCTGCGCCTGGTGGCGCGCGCGCTTGACCGCGCGGGGAAGCCGATTGACAGCGTGACAGTACGCTATGCGCAACCTGGTGGCAGCGGCCGATTCGAGGGCCGGGTGTCACCCGACGGCTTGGTCCGCTCCGGTTCCACCGGATCGTTCCTCATCTCGGCGATCGCGAGTGTGCCGGGCACCAAGCCGTTTGTGCAGCAGCTGACTGTGACGATGGTTCCCGGGCCGGTGACGCGGATCGCGGTCGAGCCGGCGCTCGGCCAATTGGTCGCGGGCCAGCGGCTGCGCTACGCCGCGCATTCCTTCTCGATCGCGGGCGATGCGCGTCCCGATGACCGCATCGTCTGGCGCTCCAGCAACCCTGCGGTGTTGCAGGTGCGCGCCGATGGGTTCGTCACCGCGCGCGGTGCTGGGCGGGCCACCCTCATCGCGTCGGTCGGTGCGGTCGAGCAACGGCTGCCGATCAGGGTTGTCGCGAACACGATCGCGTCAGTCGACGTCACGCCCTCGATGAGTACGGCACGCCAGGGTGACGTGATCCGATTCGTGGCGATCGCAAGGGATGCTGCAGGACGCGCGCTCAGCGGAGTGCAACCGAGCTGGAGCTTTTCGCCGGGGCAGGGCCGGATCGATCCGAATGGTGCGTTTGTGGGCTATGACGCCGGTGGGTACACGGTCACCGCGTCGTTTGGCGCGCGTGCCGCCGACGCAACCGTCACCCTTGTCCCGCGAGACGTACGTCGGCCGGCCACCGTGGTCGGACGTCTTCCACGAACGCTGTTCAAGACCGAGGAAGTCTGGATTCATCCCGACGGCAACGTCGCATACCTCGGCACGGGTGCGGGCGGCGATCGGATGTACGCGATCGACATCAGCGATCCGGCCAACCCGATGGTGACCGACTCGATCGTCACCAACGCCCGTCGCGTCAACGACATCATGACGACGCCCGATGGCAAGACGATGGTCTTCACCCGGGAGGGTGCGTCCGATCGCAAGAACGGCATCGTCATCGCGTCGCTTGACGATCCCAGACATCCCAAGGTGATCGCCGAGTTCACCCAAGGCGTTGAAGGCGGGGTGCACAGCACGTTTGTCTATCGCCAGCCGAAGTACGGAACGCACATCTTCCTGACGAACGACGGCACCGGCGCGATGCACGTGATCGATATCGGGGATCCGGCGAATCCCCGCGAGGTCGCGCAGTGGCGCACCGACCGGCCGGATGCCGGGCGGTCGCTGCACGACATCGACATCCAGGACGGGCTGGCGTATCTGTCGTACTGGAATGATGGGCTGGTCATTCTCGATGTCGGCAACGGCGTAAAGGGCGGGTCGCCATCGAACCCGGTGCTTGTCTCGCAGTTCAAGTACGACCTCAACGCGCTCTATCGGGAGGTCGAGGCGGTCGGCGGGCCGGGATTCATTCGCGGCACGCACACCGCGTGGCGCCACAAGAACTATGTGTTTATCGCAGACGAAGTCTTTCCGGCGATGCAGGTAGCCGGTGCCAAGGATGCGGCCGCAGGGCGAGCGTATGGTCGACTCCAGGTGGTCGACGTCAGCGACATGGCGAACCCGCACGTGGTGGCTTTTTACGAACCCGAGTACGGCGGGGTGCACAACGTCTGGGTGGCCGGTGACACGCTGTACATGGGTGCGTACAATGCTGGGTTCCGGGCGTTCGACATCTCGGGCGAGTTGCGCGGTGACCTGCGGGCGCAAGCGCGCGAAATTGCGCACGTCAACACCGCCGACCTCGACGGCAACACCCGCAACGCCGCCAACACTTGGGGCGTGGTGGTGAAGAACGGCCTGGCCTACGTCAATGACAACAACAACGGACTCTGGATCGTCCGGATCGAGCCACGTCGTCGCGAGCTCGCGCCCTGAGCACGCCGGCGTCGCGCCCGCTCTACCACCGGGTCACTGACGGGGTCCGGATTACGGCCCGGCCCCGATTTGTGGCCGAGCAGTCGCGCCCAGCGCTGGGACACTTTGTCTTCGCCTACCAAATCCGGATCGAGAACGTGGGTGAACACCCTGCTCGGCTCGTTTCGCGGCGCTGGCTGATCCACGATGCCGTGGGCGAAGACACCGAGGTGGAGGGAGAGGGCGTCGTGGGGGAACAACCGCTTGTGGCACCCGGCGGGGTGTACGAATACCAGTCGTTCTGCGTGCTCAAGACCCCACGGGGATGGATGGAAGGGCACTACCACTTCAGCAGGCCAGATGGTGCAGGGTTCGACGCGTTGATTCCGCGATTCGAGCTGGATGCGGACGGGGTGTCGAGGACGCCGTAGGGCCAACGGACTCCTACCGAACGCGCGCACCACCCATCCTTGCATTGCACCACGCACCCGCCTAGGTTTGCGCTCCCCTGACCAAGGGGGAGTTCGCCGGGGGGAGCCAGCACGGTCCGGCGAGGTCACGCATCGACGTTGTCTGTAAGCACTTGACGATGCGGTATCGCTCTATTACGATTGGTGGCTGGCGACGAATTGGTCACGAGCGAGTCGCCTCAGCCTATTGCAGATGCTCTTTGACAAGTGATGGATCGGGGAGAAGTCATAAGTGAGTGCGGACCCGATGAGGCATGACCGGTTCAGCGGTCATGTTGAGGGTACACATTTTACTGAACGACCAATCCGGACAACAGGTAATTTTTACCAGTTGTTTGGTCTAGAGCAATATCGAACTATCCATTGGAGAGTTTGATCCTGGCTCAGGACGAACGCTGGCGGCGTGCCTAACACATGCAAGTCGAACGGGGGTAGCAATACCCCAGTGGCGCACGGGTGCGTAACACGTGAGGAATCTGTCCATCGGCGGGGGATAGCCGGCCCAACGGCCGGGTAATACCGCGTACGTCGGCGGGAGCGCATGCTCCTGCCGGGAAAGCAGCAATGCACCGATGGAGGATCTCGCGGCCTATCAGCTTGTTGGTGAGGTCACGGCTCACCAAGGCGACGACGGGTAGCTGGTCTGAGAGGATGATCAGCCACATTGGGACTGAGACACGGCCCAGACTCCTACGGGAGGCAGCAGTGGGGAACCGCACATGGACCGCATCGACATGGGCTCGAACGTCGGCAAGGACAAGGTGCTCTGTTCGGTCGTAACGCAGGCGGTGAAAGAAGTCTCGACCGTGCCGGTATGGGTGAAGCTCACGCCCGCGACCTC
>JANMSC010000432.1:0-2708 GCA_031388885.1 Gemmatimonadales bacterium
CGACTTCGGCATCGCGCTCGCGGTGCAACAGGCCGGGGGTGCGCGCATGACACAAACCGGATTGAGTCTCGGCACGCCGCAGTACATGTCGCCGGAGCAGGCAATGGGCGAGCGCGCCATTGATGCACGGAGCGACATCTATGCACTCGGCGCAGTGACGTACGAGATGCTGACCGGTGAGCCGCCGTTCACCGGGCCGAGCGTGCAGGCGATTGTGGCGCGGCTGATCACTGAGGAGCCGCGGGGGCTGGCCACGCAGCGCAAGGCGGTGCCGGAGCACATCGAGGCCGCCGTGATGGGCGCGCTCGAGAAACTCCCGGCCGATCGGTTCGCCACGGCTACGGAGTTCGCGTCGGCGCTGCAGGGTGGTGCGATGACCTCTACGTCGATGCGCGCACATCGTCGAGGTGTTGCATCGCCGACAACTGGTCGCGCGTGGACTCGGCCCGGCGTGATCGCAGCGTGTGTTACGCTGTTGGCTGCGGGCGCCGCGGTTGGCTGGGCGGCGGCGCGCGGCGGACGATCGGCGGCGCCCGTCCCGGACTCTCTGACGGCGACGTCAATCCTTTCACCGGTCGGCGGCAACTTCGGCGAGCAACGCTCCCTTGCGCTGACACCCGATGGCCGACGGCTCGCGTTCGTGTTCGCCGTGAGCGACGGGTCGCGGATGCTCTGGCTGCGTCACATCGATCGACTCGACGCCGTGCCAATTCAGGAGACGACAGGGGCAAACGCGCCGTTCTGGTCACCCGATGGCAAGTCGCTGGGGTTTTTCGCCAACGGTTTCCTCACGGTGATCGACGAGCTTGGTGCCGCACGACGCTTGTGCCAGGTGTCATCGCCAACTGGCGGTTCGTGGAGCGCTGAGGGGATCATTCTCTTTGGCCATGACGGCGGGATCTCGACCGTACCCGCCAGCGGAGGCACGTGTCGGGTCGTCGTCCCTCGCGATGCCGGGCCGCCGCCGAAAGGAGTCTTTCTCCCCGATGGCGAGCGGTTCGTCTATTCGCGCGGACGCGGAGTTGACATGACCGTCGCTGACCTCGACGGCAAACCGCTCGGAACGTTACCAGTCCGCGCGATCGAGTTCGCCGTCGTGGCACCGGGGTACTTGATCATTCCGAGTCTGACCGACGCCCGTGGCGTCGACGTGCAGCGCATCAACACGCGCACCCTCACGCTCGAGGGGCCGTTATCTCGTGTCGCGTCCGACGTACGTTCGCAAAGCGGCGTCCATACGTTCAGCGCGTCGTCGAATGGTGTGCTCGCGTATCTGCCAGGGCGCGATGATCGTCCGTATCTCGAGTACGGCGCGAACGGGCTGCTCCAGGATACCGTGCGCATCGAGGGAACGTGGACGATGAGTGTCCGACCACGGGCCGTGGGCTCGCCCCTTGTGGCAGTCGCCGGAACTAGGGTCGGGCTGTGGCTGTACGACCTCGATACCGACCGCGCGACCCGACTCCTCACGCGCGACTCCGTCGCTCCCGCGCCCGGTATGGGGTTCGGGACCATTTACCCGGTCTGGAGTGGAGACGGGTCGCGCATGATTTACTCGGTGGTCCGGCCAACGGGCTGCCGAATCATGGAACGCGACCTTGAGACGGATATTGAACGCGTCGTGGTGCAGGAAACCACAACGAACAGCAATCAGTGCCCGTTTCCGCTCGACTGGTCGCGTGATGGACGCAACATCCTGACGCGGCGCGATACCGTTCTCGTCATCATGCCGGTCGATGGGGTGGGGGCGACCCGCCCGATCGTCCGGCCGGGCCGACTCTGGGAAGGGCAGTTCTCCCCCGATGGACGTGCCGTTGCCTACAGCTCCGACGAAACCGGCCGAGCGGAGGCGTACGTGCAACCGTTGCCATCTGGTTCTCCGACACGCGTGTCGCTGGACGGCGCGCGCTGGCCAACATGGAGCCATGGCGGTCGGCGGCTGACGTTCATGACGCCCGACGGTCGCGTGCAGGAGGTCGCGATCAACATGGATCTGCGGAATCCGGCTGGTACGCCTCGGACACGCTTCTCGGCGCCGACGTGGCGGCGCACGTCGTTCGACGATCGCGGCGTCGGGTTCGCCATGGTCGGGGACGGCGAGCGCTACCTCGTTCGCCAGTCGACGTCAGGTCTCGCGGTGGCGTATATCAGCGGGTGGCAATCGCTGCTGCGTCGCGCCGAGACGCCCAGCACGTCGGGCGTACCATGACCCTCGAGCGCCTCACGACCGCATTGGCTGACCGTTACCGCATCGACCGCGAGATCGGCGCAGGTGGCATGGCCACCGTGTATCTCGCGCACGACATCAAGCATGGTCGCAGCGTTGCGATCAAGGTGTTGAGGCCCGAACTCGGCGCCGTCCTCGGTGCCGAGCGCTTTCTCGCCGAGATCAAGGTCACGGCCAACCTGCAGCATCCGAATCTGTTGCCACTATTTGATTCGGGAGCGGTCACTACTTCGGCAATTGCGTCGATCGAGCATCAACCATCGATCATCGATCATCGATCATCGAGCCTTCTCTATTACGTCATGCCCTACATCTCGGGTGAGACGTTGCGCGCAAGGCTCGACCGCGAACGGCAACTGCCCGTCGACGAGACGATTCGGCTGGTCACGCTGATCGCCGGTGCGCTCGACTATGCGCACGCTCGCGGCGTGGTGCACCGCGACCTCAAGCCCGAGAACATCCTGCTGCAGGCGGGGCAGCC
>JANMSC010000458.1:0-3182 GCA_031388885.1 Gemmatimonadales bacterium
GTCAGCCGAAGTTCAGGAAGTAACCGGCGGGGAGCTTCAGTTCGCGGTCCAACCGATCGCGCACATCGCGCGATCCGCCGCAGAGATCGCGACCTACGACACTGGCCACCACCGCGATGCGACGGCTGGCCGCTTCCCGTCGGATGGCGCCGGGGCCGAACGTCTTGGTGATGGTGGCCAGCTGATTGAGTGGAATGCGGGAGCCGTCGTGCCCGTCGATGAGCAGCGACCCGATGGCGTCCATATCGTTGCGCGCGTCATCCTGCAGCCGCACCACGAGATCGTAGTTGCGTTGTCCCACCCACACGCTGGACACCACCTCGCCGACCATGCCGATGCGCACCGCATCGATGACGTCGCCCGGCGTCAGTCCTACCCGCGCCGTGGCCGCGCGATCGACTTCGATCCTGAGCTGCGGAAGCCCGGTCATGCGTTCGGCGCGCAGATCGGCGATGCCATCGATGCGGCTCATGATGGCCTTGGCCTGATCGCCCAGGCGCGCCAGGGTGTCGAGATCCGGACCGAAGATGCGAACAGACAGGTCGGCTGGAGTTCCCCCTAACCCTTCATCGATGCGCATGCCGAGCGGCGTGGTGAAGAGGATGGAGACACCTGGAACGTTCTCGGTTCGCTCTCGCATGTCGTTCTCGATGGCCTCGAGACTGCGCGCGCGGTCCTTTTTCAGCACCACCAGGACGTCTGAGATGGTGTGCGGCATCGGGTCTTCAGTGCGCTCGGCACGTCCGGTGCGCCGTACCACATCTTCCACTTCAGGGATTCCGCGAAAAAGATCCTCCACGCGGTGGTTCAGCCGATCAACTTCGTCGAGCGAGGCTTCCGAGGGGAGAATGGTCTGAACGAGGAAGGCGCCCTCATCGAGCTTCGGCATAAAGTCGCTGCCCACGACGAACGCCAGTGCCAGGGCTGGAATGGTGATGGCCAGCGTCAGAACGCGCACGAGACCGGCGTGCGCCATGCACCAGTCGAGCAACGGCGCGTAGCGCCTCTTGATCGCTCGAATGATCCAGACGTCTTCATCCCTATTTTTCGGTCGCGGCCGAAGAATGAGTCCCGCCCCGACAGGAACGAGCGTCAGCGCCAGCACGAGCGAGGCCGCCACCGCGGCGATGACGGCCGCTGCGAGCGGCTTGTACATGCGCCCCTCGATGCCGGTCATGGCGAAGAGTGGCGTGAAGACCGCGATGATGATCAGCGTCGCGAACGTGATCGGCCGCCCCACTTCGATCGACGCCGCAAGGGCCGTCTTCATGCGATCGGCCGCCCGGTGCTGAGTGAGCCGATGGACGACGTTCTCCGTGACGATGATCGCGGCATCGACGAGCAGTCCCACCGCAATGGCCAACCCGCCCAGCGTCATCGTATTGAGGCCGACGTTTGCTGCTCTCAGGAAAATGCCAGCCAGGGCAAGCGAGATCGGGATCGTGAACGTGACCACCAGTGCCGCCCGAATGTCGCCGAGCAGGGTGAACAGCACCAGCACGACGAAGAACGCGCCGATGAGCACTGCCCGGCCGACGCCGGAGAGCGACGACTGCACCAGGTCGGCCTGGTCGTAGACGATGCGGAGCTGCACGCCCTGGGGAAGGCTTTTCCGGAGCTCTGTGAATGCCTGCTGTACGCCAGCCGAGACTCGTACCGTGTCGGCGTCGAACTGCTTCGAGATGCGACAGCTCACCACTTCGCCTTGGAGGCGGTGCGCGATTCCGCGCCGCACGGCGGGCGCTTCGCGTACGTCGGCGATGTCGCCGAGGAGTACGGGCGTCGTGGCCCGGATGGCCACCACCGTGGACCGCAGATCGTCGATCGACCGTGCCATACCAATGGCGCGGACGTTCCACTCCATGGGACCCTGCACCACGAAACCGCCGGATGCGTTCTTGTTCGCGCTCTCGACCGCATGCATCACCTCGTCGAGCGAGATGCCGCGTGCCGACATCCGGGTCGGGTCGACCTGCACCTGAAACTGCCGGAGGTACCCCCCCAGCCGTTCCACGGCGGCGACGCCGGGGACGGCCAGCAGCCGGTTCTTCACCTCGAACTCAGCGAGATCGCGGAGGGTCATGGCGTCCATGACACCTGGGTCGGCTTCGAGCGTGAACTCGAGAATTTCGTTGAGCCGGCCGGTCAGGCTCGATACCAGTGGTGTGTCGGTGCCGGGCGGCAGTTCTGTCGTCACCTGGGCGACGCGCTCCGCCACGAGCTGGCGGGCCCGGTAATAGTCGACGTCCGGCTCGAACTCGATGGTGGTGCTGGCCACGCCGAGCTGCGAATTGGAACGGACGCGTCGAACGCTGGGCAGGCCGCCCAACGCCACCTCCATGGGGATGGCGATGGCGGTCTCCAACTCCTCCGCACCCATCGACGCGTTCTGCACGATGACGTTGAATACCGGGGCGGAGAGATCAGGGAACACGTCGCGGCGGAGATCGCGCAGCCACACCGCGCCGACACCCGCGCCGGCAAGCACGAGGAGCAGCGGAATGACGGGCTTCGCGAACGAACGCGTCATGATCCTCTCGATGAACGACGGCTGATCGGTGCTAGTGATGATCGCCTCCCGTTTCAGCCTTCTCGGCCTCGGCTTTGAGGAGGAACGCGCCATGGACCACAACGGCCTCGCCAGGCTGCAGACCGGTCAGGACCTCGACATCTCCTTGCAGATCACGGCCGCGACCGATGGTGCGAATCTCGAACACTCGGTCGCTCTTGGGGACGAAGACCACCCACTGATCGCGCAGTCGCTGCAGCGCGGCGACCGGTACGGCGATGATGCTTTGATTCCCCGCCGAGACCTGCAGCCAGGCGCTCGCTGACATGCCGGGACGGAGCACCTGTTGCGGATTGGCCAGCTCTACCCGCACCGGGATGGTGCGCGACGACACTTCCACCTGTCGCCCGATGTACGTCACACGACCAGTGAAGGCCTGCCCGGGATATGCGGCCAGCGTGACGCGTGCCGGCGTCCCCACGGCCACGCGCACGGCATCACGCTCGAAGGTGTGTGCTACGAGCCAGAGGTTCCCGAGATCGCCGATGCGGAAAGCGACATGCCCGGGATCAATCATCTGGCCGAGGGCGATGTTGCGCTCTATGACGGTCCCGGCGATGGGCGCGACCAGTGCGAAGCGAGAGGCGTCGCCGCTGCTTCCCGCTGAGGCACC
>JANMSC010000459.1:0-1530 GCA_031388885.1 Gemmatimonadales bacterium
ATGCTTCGGGTCGTCGATGCTGCCCACCTCGCGATTCGTTGGATACGCGATGTGGATGTGGTCGCCGCGGTGATCACCCTCTTTTCTGCCTCGCGCCACGCTGCCAGATCGTGTATAGTCGGCTGCCGCCAATCGCACCGCTATGGCTAGTGACGTACGCCAACCAGACGCCTACATCGCGTATCCAACGAATCGCGTGGTGGGCAGCATCGTCGACCCGAAGCATGCTCAGGCTGCCATCGAGGCCCTGCTGCAGGTCGGGTTCGCGCGGCAGGACATCGACATCCTCCATGGGGAAGAGGACCTCCACCGCCCGGATCCCACGGGCGCCGAGCATAGGTTCCTCGCCCAGTTTCAACGGACGCTGATTCGGACGCTCTCCGACGAGTACAAACACCTGCAACATTACGTAGAGGACGTGCGGGCGGGCCGATGCGTGATCATGGTGCTCGCGAAGACACGCGACAAGCGTGAGGCCGCTGCGGACATCCTGGGCGCCCACGGCGCGGAATCCATCGAGTTCTACGGCAGATGGGCATGGCAGTCGCTGGAGCCGCACCCAGCGGCGCCAGTCGACGACTCGCTTCCCGATCCCACGCCTGGTCGGACGTACGAGATACATCTCGGTGGAACGGCAACACGTGTACGGTTGGACTCAGAGTCCAGGGTTACGATCCTTCGTAGGTCCACTGGTTCTCCAGATCTCTCCCGCATACCGGTCACGCATCTCAAACCACATCTGCTGATGATCACTTGGCAGGAGGCGGACCGGACGACCAACGTGCATGTCTACGACTTCCAGAGCGGCGAGGCGCACGCAGTCGTGAGTTACTACAACCGCAGTGTGCACCGCACAAGGGGCACCGTGCGCCGAGTGGACTAAGCATCGCGACCCGTTCCGACACCGCTTCGCCCGTCCTGCGGCTCGCGACGGGATGCCCCCTCTCCAGGCCTTACCCTACCGCTTGGCCTGCCCGATCTGACTCGGCGGCTCCGCACCCATGCGGGGTCCGGCTCCCGGGATAGGCGTCCGAACGCGATCGGCTACGTGCGAATAGTCCCGGAGCGCGGCGCGCTTGACCCTCGTCCGAGTTCGTGGGTAAGATGCCGCACTCAATCGGGATTTCGGTCGTTCCCTCTGCGACAAATTCTTTGCGGGCGCGCGGATGCAGCATCACAGTTCCATCGCGGACTCGCGGCCGGGGCCACTGTCCTACAGCGCCCCGGAGTCCTAGCCGTTGGCCCAGATCTTCCCCCCCTGGTGGAACAAGCTCCCGATCGTGGCCGCCATCGCGGGCAGCGTCGGTCCGGCGCTCGTGATCGCGGGCGTCTGGTACTACTTTTCCCCGTGGTACACAGACGTGGGCTACCGTCCCGTTCAGCCCGTCCCGTATAGCCACAAGCTCCACGTCGGCGAGCTTGGTCTCGATTGCCGCTACTGTCACGCCTCGGTCGAGATGTCTCCCGTCGCCAACGTTCCGCCCACGCAAACCTGCATGAACTGCCATGCGCTGGTGAAGAAGGACAGCG
>JANMSC010000009.1:0-7745 GCA_031388885.1 Gemmatimonadales bacterium
CCTTGGTCCTGGGTCAGGCGATCCGCCGGGTGCTCACGATGCCGGCCGGTGGAATCCTTCGCAGCACCGATTTCGAGATCACGATCGATCGGCGCGGCGGGCGGATACAGCGCGTCGAAATCGAGGGACGGGGGAACGGCCATGCGGTGGGAATGTGCCAGTGGGGGGCGGTTGGGCGGGCGCGCGCTGGTCATGACTACGCCACCATCCTGACGAGCTATTTTCCGGGTACGGAACTCCGCCAGATTTACTGACACCAGAGGGGTGGGCGATGGGCGATCGAATGCGGCTCGGCATCGTCGGCGCAGGCGCGATCACGCAGGTGGGTCACCTTCCCGCGCTCAAACGCCAGAAAGACGTCGAGATCGTCGGCATTTGCGACAACGACCTCCCCAAGGCACGAGCGCTCGCAGATCGCTTCGGCATTCCGGCGGCATACGACGACCTCGCCGAGCTGCTCGAATACGATCAAGTTGACGCGATCCTCGTCTGCACCCCCAACCATCTCCACGAATCGCACATTCAGGCGGCCGTCAGTGCGGGGCTGCACGTGTTCGTCGAGCGCCCCCTCGCGCTGACGTCTGTGGCCGCGGCCAAGCTCCTCAAGCTGACCCAGAAGAAAGATCGCGTTGTGATGGTCGGCGCGAATCACCGCTATCGGCCTGATGTCCAGCAGATTCGGTCGTTCATGCAGAGCGGTGAGCTCGGCGATCTCGAGTCGATCCGGGCGTGGTGGTTCCTGGCGCGGGCGGGACGTGCGTCGCTCGGTTGGCGGCAAAAGAAGGAGCTTGCGGGCGGTGGCGCGATGCTCGATCTCGGCATGGGCCTGCTCGACATGTCGCTCTGGCTTGCCGGCTATCCAGCAGTGTCGCGTGTATCGGCGCTGTTCCCGGATCGCAGTCGCGAGAAGGGAGTGGAGCAATCGGGAATCGCGCTCGTCGCACTCGAAGGCGGCTCGGCAATCCACCTGGATACGTCGTGGCGATTCGTTGGCCCGGGCGAACGTTTCGGCGTCGCCGTGCGCGCGTCGCGCGGTTCAGCGCGGATCAATCCGCTCGCCATCTGGAAGGACTTTCACGGCGTGTCCCGCGACGTGGCGTCGTCGGGTGCGCACTCGCGTGAAACACCCTTCGTGCTCGGCGTGCGGGCACAGTGGGCCCACTTCGCTGCAGCCGTGCGCGGTGACGCCAAGGCACCGTCACTCGCCGAACATGTGGTGTTGCTCAAGGTGATCGAGGCGATCTACCAGTCGGCCGAGTCGGGCAGGGATGTGACACTGTGACGAAGGGCTGGATGACGTTGGTGCTGGTGATGCTGGCCGGTCCGGTCACCGCCCAGGCGCCCGTCACGCCCGCCGGGAGTGCGTTGCAGGTTTTCCTGATGACGATGGGCCCCGGTGCAACGGTGTACGAGCGCTACGGTCACAACGCGATCTGGGTACGAAACAACGTCACCCGCGAAGACCTGGTGTACAACTACGGCACGTTCGACTTCGCCGCGCCGGGATTCGTGATGAACTTCGTGAAAGGACGCCCGCGCTACTGGCTCGGTGTGTACACGCTCGATCAGACGATGCGCAGCTACGAGCACGCGCAGCGTGATGTCGCGGTCCAGGAGCTCAACCTCCTTCCGGCTCAACGCGCCGAGCTGGCCCGGTTCCTCGCGACCAACGCACGGCCAGAGAATCGCGAGTACCAGTACGACTATTTCCTCGACAATTGTTCGACTCGCGTCCGTGACGCGCTGGACGTCGTCCTGGGTGGCACCTTGCGGCGTGCAACCGGGGGCAAGGCAGCGGAGGGCAACTTCCGGTTTCATACGCAACGGTCGCTGACCAACGACCTGCTGATGTACACCGGGATCATGCTCGGACAGGGGCCGCGCACCGATCAGCCGATCGATCAATGGGCGGAGATGTTCCTGCCGGCAAAGCTGCAGGAGCGGGTACGCGAGCTGCGCGTGCCGGATTCAGCCGGCACACGTGTTCCGCTGGTTGCGAGCGAATCGACATTGCTCGACATCAACCGGTTTCACGTCGTGCCGACACCGCCCTCGTGGGGCGCAGCGTTTCAGCTCGCCGGGTTGGTGCTCACGGGCCTGATCATGATGACGCTGCTGCGGGGTGGGGCGGGGTCCGTCGGCCGCGTGACCGCGACAGTCTGGCTGGTCGTGTCGGGTGTCGGGGGCCTGGTGCTGCTCTTTCTCTGGGCGGGCACTGATCACGTGTTCAGCGCGTCGAATCGCAACGTGCTCTTCATGACGCCGCTGGCGCTATTCATTGCGCCAGCGTTCTGGCGGCGGACACCACGCGGCCCCGAACGGGTCGCGCTCGGGGCCGCTGCACTGATGATCGTCTCGCTCACTGCGGGTGCGGTGCTCGCGCTGGCACCATCACTCGGAGGTCAGTGGAACCTGCAAGTGATGCAGTTCGCCACGCTACCGGGGGTGGCCGCGTGCATGATGGCGGTGCGGCTTATCCGCCGACGCGCTGCAGGGCTGCCCCAGCTTCGCTGAATCCCGGCGCGCTGCGCAGCGCGGCGCGGTATGATGCGGCAGCCTTCGCCCGGTCGCCGGCATCCTCGAAACGCAGTCCCCGGCCGTACCCCACCAACGCTTCCACCGGCACCCCCGCACGCGCTGGGCCGGCGCGACGTCCACCGACGCCGGGTTGCTGGGCGAGGCGGTCGGCGAGATCGGCAATCGCCTGGGCGAGTTGTTCGCGCTTGACCAGCGTGGGATCGCCGCGGATCACGGCGATCGGCTCTCCGGTGGCAGCGTCGATCATCCGTGCTTCGATGTGGATGTCGCCGTACTGGTCGAGCAGCGACCCCACCACCAGGACCTTGGCCCCGCCCTGGGTGGCCGCGGTGCGCGCCGCCCCGACATCGACCTCTCCTGCCTTGGAACCCGCGACAGGGCGGATCGGTACCACGCGGGCGGTCGACCGCCCGCCGACTTCGGCCGAGAGAAGCGCGCTCAGGGCGCGTCCAAGGGCGTCATAGTCGTCGCGCGACAGACCGACCGAGCCCTCGGTCGCGAACCCACCTACCGTCACCTGCGTCAGGGCAGGGCGAGCGGGTACAGTCGCAAATGCAAGCGCAACAACAGTTTGGCGCCAAAACGTCATGCTGGTCTCCGGAAGGGGGCCTGTCACACTAACGCTGGGGACGCTCCCCAGGGTCCGGCTTGTACCGACTCCGGCACCGCGGGTATATTCCCGGGCTATCGTGGTTCCGCAAGGGGACTACGGCAACGAATGTGAGGACGCCGTGAAGCCGAATATGCACCCGGTCTACGAGACCATCACCGCACATTGCCAGTGCGGCAACACCTTCGAGACGCGCAGCACGAAGCAGGGGATCAGTGTCGAAGTGTGCGCCCAGTGCCACCCGTATTACACCGGGAAGCAGCGGCTGGTGGATACCGCGGGCCGAATCGATCGGTTCCGTCGCAAGTACGCCAGCGAAGCGCCCGCGCAGTCCTGAGTCGTGGACGTTCGACTCCGCCAGGCGCTCGCGCGGGCGGAGGAAGTCGCTCGGCAGCTGTCTGATCCCGCCATCGGCGGCGATCCCGCTCGGTTGAAATCGCTCGGCCGCGAACACGCCCGGTTCATTCCGATCGTGCGCGCGGCCGAACTGCTTTCGCGCGCCGAGCGGGAACTCACGGAAGCCCGTGAGCTGGCCGAGTCTGGCGACGCGGAGATGGCGTCACTCGCGGGCGATGACATCGCCCGACTTCCGCACGAGATCGCGCGCCTGCACGCCGAACTGGGCGAGATGCTTGTGCCTCGCGATCCGCATGACGAACGTGACGTCATTCTCGAAGTCCGCGCCGGCACCGGTGGCGACGAGGCTGGCCTGTTTGCGGCGGAGTTGCTCCGCATGTACACCCGCTTCGCCGAACGCCGTGGACTGCGGATCGAGACCATGGACATCGCCGAAGGCAACGTCGGTGGGTTGAAGGAAGCGATCGTTGCGGTGCGCGGCAACGGGGCGTACGGGCTGCTGCGCCACGAGTCGGGCGTTCACCGGGTGCAGCGGGTGCCTGCCACCGAAACGCAGGGCCGCATTCACACGTCGGCGGCAACGGTCGCGATCCTCCCGGAGGCGGAAGAAGTCGACGTCAGGATCGATCCGCAGGACCTGCGCATCGATGTGTTCCGGTCGTCCGGCCCCGGTGGACAGAGCGTGAACACGACCGACTCCGCGGTGCGCATCACCCACTTGCCCAGCGGGATCGTGGTCAGTCAGCAGGACCAGAAGTCGCAGTTGCAGAACAAGATGAAAGGCATGGAAGTGCTTCGTGCGCGCCTGCTCGACCGGACGATTGCCGCGCAGGAAGCCGCGCGCTCCGCCGAGCGGCGTGCGATGGTTGGCACCGGCGACCGGTCGGCGAAGATCCGGACCTACAACTTCCCGCAGAGCCGGGTCACCGATCACCGGATCAACCTGTCGGTGCACAACATCGCCGACGTGATGGACGGCAAGCTCGACGAGTTGATCGAGGCATTGCGGGTGGCGTCGCGCGCGGAATCCGAACGTGCGTGACGCGCCGCACACGTTGGGTGCGCTGCTCGACGACGTGACCGCCGTGTTGGCGCACGCTGGCATCGCCGACGCGCGGCGCACTGCGATCCGGTTGCGGAACGACCTCGCCGGGCGGCAGGGTGAGCGTGCGTTGACCGATCGGATGGCAGCGGTCGACGACCGGGTGGCGCGGCGCCTGCTCGACGCGGCAGATCGCCACGCAGCCGGGGAACCGCTCGCGTATGTCACCGGCTGGACCGGATTCCGGCACCTGACGCTGGGGTGTGACCGGCGCGCGTTGATTCCGCGTCCGGAAACCGAAGGCCTGGTGGATGCAGTGTTGGCACGGGTGCGGACGGGGCGAGCCGCCGACGTGGGCACCGGGACGGGCGCGATCGCGCTCTCGCTTCGGCAGGAGGGCGATTTCAGCGAGGTCGTGGGCATCGACCTCTCGGCGGACGCCCTGGCGTTGGCGTGGGAGAACGGACGCCGCACCGGGCTCGACGTGGTGTGGTGCGAGGGCGACCTGCTGGCCCCGTTGATTGGAACGCAAGTGGATCTGCTGGTGTCGAATCCGCCGTACCTGACCGACGCGGAGCATGCCGCACTGGAGCCGACGGTGCGAGATTTCGAGCCAAAGGTGGCGCTGGCCAGTGGCCCAGACGGCCTCGACGCAACGCGCAGACTGCTCGTCGATGCACGACAGGTGGTGACGCGAGGTGGCTGGATCGCGCTTGAGGTGGACGCGCGTCGCGCCGCCGACACCGCGGCGATCGCGGCGACCTGTGGCTGGGATGGCGTTGTGGTGCAGGACGACCTGTTTGGCCGTGCGCGATACGTTCTCGCGCGGCAGGAGATGCAGTGATGATCGATGAGAAGGCCCAGGACCTCGGCCGCCTGATCGGCCAGTCGAACGAGTACAAGGCGTTGCGTCGCGCCGAGAGCGGCTTGCGCGATGATCCGGTGGCGCAAGCCAAGCTCGAGACGATATCGCGCCTCACCCGCGAATTCGACCAGATGATCGCCCAGGGACAGGCACCTGAAGAGGCGAAGGCGCAGGAGTACGAATCGACCTTGCGCGAGTTCGAGCTTTCGCCGACGGGGCAGGCGTACCTGGTCGCGCGGGCCAATGTCGACAAGCTCATGGCGAAGGTCAATCAATCGATCGGTGACGGCATCGAACGCGGTGCCACGAGCGGGATCATCACGCTCTGATGCCACGCGGCTTCTTCGTCGTCCTCGAGGGCCCGGAAGGCGCCGGCAAGTCCACGCTCGCCGCCGCGATGGCGTCGCGAATGCGGGAGGATGGCGTCGATCCGTTGACTGTTCGCGAACCTGGTGGCACGCCAGTCGCAGAAGCTCTTCGTCATGAATTGCTCGATGCCGATCGCGTCCTGCGGCCCGAAGCCGAGTTGCTCTACGTGGTCACCGCCCGCGCCGACCTGGTGGCGCGCGTGATCCAGCCTGCGCTCGACGCTGGCCGCACGGTGATGTCGGATCGGTACGATCTCTCGACGATCGCGTATCAGGGTGCGGGCCGTGGCCTGCCGCTGGACCACGTCCGGTGGGTCAACCGCGCCGCAACGGGTGGCCTGGAGCCAGACCTGACTTTGGTGCTTGACATTGAGCCCGATGAGGGACGCGCGCGGCAGGCACGCCAGGGAAAGGGCACCGACAAGCTGGAACGCGAATCAGCGGAGTTCCACGCGCGAGTCGCACGGGCGTATCTGGAATCGCGCGGTGCAGGGGTGCATCATTTGGATGGGGGGGCGTCACCCGACCGGGTGCTGGCCACCGCCTGGGCGCACTGTGTTGCGGCGCGTCCGGAAACGTTTCGACCACGTTCGGAGTAGGGGCACGCATGGAACCGACAACTGGCAGGTCAACATCGTCGATGCCGCGCTGGGGTTTGATCGCCTTGGTGAGCGTGGCGTCGTTCCTTGCAGGCGGCTGGATGATGCGCGCGGGGCGGGTGGATGCTGCACCGGCAAGTGCGTCGTCGCCGCAGCTCTTTACCGAAGTGCTGGGTGCGGTCGGCGAGTACTTCGTCGATTCGCTCTCGCGTGACCAACTCTATCACAAGGCGACCGAGGGCCTGCTCGCCGAACTCAACGATCCATACTCGTCGCTGGTCGAGGGTGATGATTACAAGCAGCTGATCGAGTCGACGACGGGCAATTACGGCGGCGTTGGGATGCAGATCGACGTGCGCGATGGCTGGATCACGGTCGTTTCGCCGCTTCCGGACACACCGGCGGAACGCGCCGGACTCGCAGCCGGCGACCAGGTCGTGGAAGTCGACGGCAAGAGCACGCAGGGCCTGAAACAGGATGAAGCGCTCAAGGTGCTGCGCGGCACGGCCGGCACGAAGGTGACGATGCGGGTTCGACGCCCCGCCATTGCGGAGCTGCTGTCGTTCACGCTGAAGCGTGAGACGATTCACAACCGATCAGTGCAACCGGGAAGCCTGCTCAGGCCGTCGATCGGCGTCGTCGCACTGAATCCGGTGAGTGAGACATCGGCGAAGGAGTTGCGTTACGAAATCGAAGCACTGCGCAAGCAGGGAATGAAGTCACTGATTCTCGACCTGCGGCGCAACCCGGGCGGTTTGCTCGATCAGGGCGTGGCGGTGTCGGACCTCTTTCTCGACCAGGGCCAGCAGATTGTCGCGACCCGCGGACGTGCCGATGGCACGTCGCGGACGTTTGGTGATGGGGCCAGGCAGCTCTGGCCCGAGATGCCGATCGTCGTGCTGGTCGACGAGTTCTCCGCGAGTGCCGCCGAGATCATCGCCGGTGCGCTACAAGACAACGACCGTGCCGTGATCGTCGGCACGCCGACATTTGGCAAGGGACTGGTGCAGTCGCTCTTCCGGTTGCCACCGAATCGGGCGCTCAAGCTGACGACCGCGCGATGGTACACGCCGAGCGGGCGCACCATCCAGCGGACCGCAGCGAGCGAAGAGGACCAGGTGCGTCAAGTGACGGCCGAGGCCGCCGGTACGGATTCAGCGCGACTGGATACGCTTCCGACATTCAAGACCGTTGGTGGACGTGTCGTGAAGGGCGGCGGTGGGATCGTCCCCGACCGGATCGTGCGAACCGACACGCTGGCAGACAATGAGAAGGCGTTTGCCAAGGCGATCGGTGGCAAGGTGGCGCAGTACCGCGACGTTTTGGTCGCGATGGCACTCGATGCCAAGCAGCGCGGGACGCTCCG
>JANMSC010000049.1:0-4140 GCA_031388885.1 Gemmatimonadales bacterium
TGCGCTTGATGTCTGCGTTGAGCGGCTTCTCACTCCGGCAGATCAGCATGTCGGGCTGGATCCCGACCTGCATGAGGTCGCGCACCGAGTGCTGCGTCGGCTTGGTCTTGAGCTCGCCTGCCGCAGCAATCCACGGCACCAGCGTCAGGTGCACGAAGAGGGTATTCTCGCGGCCCACGTCCTGGCGGAACTGACGGATCGCTTCGAGAAATGGCAGCGACTCGATGTCACCCACCGTGCCACCGATCTCCGTGATCACCACGTCGTGACCCGGTGCGGTGCGTCGGAGCGCCGACTTGATCTCGTCGGTGATGTGCGGAATGACCTGCACCGTTCCGCCGAGGTACTCGCCGCGGCGTTCCTTGCCAATGACCGTCTGGTACACCCTGCCGGTGGTGATGTTGTTCTGTTGCGAAAGCGACCGGTCGATGAACCGTTCGTAGTGGCCGAGGTCGAGGTCGGTCTCGGCGCCATCATCGGTGACGTACACCTCGCCATGCTGGAACGGCGACATCGTCCCCGGGTCGACATTGATGTACGGATCGAACTTCTGCATTGTCACCGAGAGCCCGCGCTCGACCAGGAGCCGACCGAGTGACGCGGCCGCGATGCCCTTGCCGAGCGACGACACCACGCCGCCGGTCACGAAGATGTACTTGGTGGTGCGCGCGGGTGACGTCATGAATCAGGGGCCTCGGTGGTTGCGGACAGAAATGCTTGGGCGGCGGCGAGATCGTCCGGTGTATCGATGCCGGCGGCGGCCGGCATATCGAGCAGTGCCACGCCGATCGTCATCCCGGCGTCAAGGGCGCGGAGTTGTTCGAGTCGCTCGAGTCGCTCGGTGAGGCACGGCGGCAGCGTGGTCACGGCGAGGAGTGCCTCGCGTCGGTAGGCATACACGCCCAGGTGCTGCCACCAGCGGGCGTCGCCCTGGTCGGCCTCGTCGCGGACATGCGGGATCGGCGAGCGAGAGAAGTAGAGGGCACGGCCATCGGCGTCGCACACCACTTTCACCCGTGCCGGGTCATTCACGAGCGACCGGTCGAGCGGTGCCGCGGCCGTGCCAATGGCATCGCCGGCTTGTGCCCGCGCAATGGCGCCGCTGACCGCTGCAACCGGCATGAATGGCTCATCACCTTGCAGGTTGACGATGATGTCGTAGCCAGCGAACTCCGGTCGGCGGGCGACTTCAGCGACGCGATCGGTTCCGCTCTCATGCATCGCGCTCGTCATCACGACCTCGACGTCACGATCGGCGAGGGCGCTCGCCACTTCCTCGGAATCGGTTGCCACCACGACGCGATCAACGCCCGGGACCTCGCGGGCACGATCAACGACCCGGGCCACCAGTGGGGCCCCGCCCAGAAGTTGGAGGGGTTTTCGAGGGAGTCGCGTCGAGCCGACGCGAGCGGGCACGACAAGCAGGACAGGCACGATCAAAGCTATTCGGAGGCGTGCCCAGTGTCAAAAGTCATGCCGTACGTTGCAACGGGACTCTAACTGCTTACGTCAGAGCGGATTAGGCAAAGCCGCGGCGGCCGTGAGAAAGTTGGCGAGAATCCGCTTCCCGTCCGGCGTCGCGATCGACTCCGGGTGGAACTGCACGCCCCATACAGGCAAGCTGCGATGCCGGACCGCCATGATCTCGCCCCGATCGGGGCGGTCATTCGACCACGCGATGGTTTCGAGGTCGTCCGGCATCGTTTCCGGAGCGATCACCAGCGAGTGATAGCGCATCACTGGCATCGGCGAGGCGACGCCGTCGAACAGCGCATCACCGGTGTGTTCGACGTCGGTTGTCTTGCCGTGCATCTGCCGCTCGGCGCGGACCACGGTGGCGCCGAACGCTTCGCCGATCGCCTGGTGGCCGAGGCACACGCCGAGCACGGGAATGCCCTGCTCCGCGGCGGCGCGGATCAGCGCAACCGAGATCCCTGCCTCGCTCGGTGTGCGCGGCCCAGGCGAGATCAGGATCGCCGCAGGCTTGAGCGCGAGCGCGGCCTCGACCGTGACCTGGTCGTTGCGTACGACCCGGGGGTCCGCACCCAGTTCGCCCACGTACTGGACGAGGTTGTAGGTGAACGAGTCGTAGTTGTCGAGGATGAGGAGCATCGTCGCAATCTAGCCTCGCGCCGCCACGGCTCCCCGTGCGGTTTCCGGCCTCCTACGTACTTCACCGGATAGTGCAGCGGCCTCGGCCGGACGTTCTTTGGTCGGCGCACTGTGCGACCTCACCGCAGACTCGTCGGGCGCGGAACGAGGGTGATCTCCACGACACGTGCGCTGCGGGTAGGCACCCGGGCGTCGCGGCTGGCGCGCTGGCAGACACGGCAGGTGAGTCAGATGCTCATGGCCATGTGGGAGCTCCCCGCGCTGATTGAGGTCATCATCACCAGCGATGGTGATCGCGATACCACGACGCCGCTCCCCGCACTCGGCGGTCACGGGGTGTTCACCGACGCGCTGGAACGCGAACTGCTCACGGGGGCGATCGATTTTGCTGTCCATTCGCTCAAGGACTTGCCCGTCAGAATGACGCCAGGCCTCACGATCGCAGCGATCGGTTTCCGTCAAGACGCGCGCGACGTCCTGGTGTCTGCCGCAGGGTGGCACCTGGCCACCCTGCCGATCGGTGCCCGGGTCGGCACGTGCAGCGTGCGCCGCACCGCCCAGCTGCTGGCGCTGCGGCTGGACCTGACGATCCTGCCGCTGCGCGGCAACCTGGACCGGCGCCTCGCGCGCGCCGAAGCTGGCGAGTACGACGCCATCGTCCTTGCCGCGGCTGGGCTGGTGCGCCTCGGGCTCGCTCACAACATCAGCGAATGGCTCCCGCTCGACCGGTTCCTGCCCGCTCCAGGTCAAGGGGCGCTCGCCGTACAGTGTCGCACCGACGACAGTCCAACATTGGAACTCCTCGCGACGCTGGACATCCCCGCAACGCGTGCCGCCACCGACGCGGAGCGCAGCTTCCTGGAGGGCCTTGGCGGCGGCTGCCTGGCGCCGATCGCCGCGCATGCGTCGGTCAGCCACCAGACGATCACGCTCGCCGGCCTGGTCGCCGCCAGCGATGGCAGCCGGGTTGTGCGGGTCAACGCAAGCGGAGACGTTCGCGACGGCCGTGGCGTCGGCTTCCGCCTCGCGGATGAGGCGCGCCGTCGCGGCGTGTTGGAACTGCTGGCGTGACCGCGCTTGACGGACGGCGCGTGGTCGTGACCAGGCCACTTGATCAGGGCCGCGCTCTTGCCGCGACCCTCGAAGCCCGAGGTGCCGTAGCGATTCCGTTCCCGACCATTGCGTGCAGACCGGTGGCTGACCCTGCCGCTCTCGACAGGTTGATCGACGAGCTCGGTCGCGCCGCCTGGGTGGTATTCACCAGCAGGCATGCGGTGGACCATCTCTGGCGGCGGATGCGACTGCGGGGGATTGCCGCGTTTCCAGTCGGGACGCGTATCGCCGCTGTCGGACCAGCCACTGCCGAGCGTGTGCGGCTGGTCGGCGGCGATGTCAGCGCGATGCCCGACGTATACCTCGGCGACGCGATCGCGGGTGTGCTTGGTAACCTCGCCGGGCAACGCGTCTTGCTCCCCCGCGCCGACACTGGGCGCCCGGAGACGGCAGCAGCGTTGCGGCGGGCCGGCGCCGATGTCCTGGACGTGACTGCCTATCAAACGGTTCCCGCCGCGCCAGACCGTGAAGGTCTCGACGCCCTTCGGCGTGGCGTGGATGCGATCACGTTCACCGCGCCGTCAACCGCCCGCAATTTTGTCGCGCTCGTCGGCCGCGAAGCGCACACGATGCTGGCCGGCACGGCAATCGCGTGCATCGGGCCAACGACGGCCCGCGAGGCTGTGGCGATCGGCGTGGCCAGGCCCATCGTGGCATCGTCGGCAACGAGCGCGTCACTGGTCGATGCGCTTGAACGGTATTTCGCCGCACAGACGCCGATTCGGGCGGCGGCGCGATGACGGCGCGGTGAACGGCCGCGGCGCCCACGATCCGAGGCAACCTGACGGTGCGCTGCGCGAACATGCCATCGATGTTGCCGAAGGCGCTTGCAGCCGAGGAATAGCGCCTACCCCCGCGGATGAAACGACTTGTGCACGCTTCGCAGATAATCGCGATCCACATGCGTATAGATCT
>JANMSC010000281.1:0-2886 GCA_031388885.1 Gemmatimonadales bacterium
TTCGACCTCGCGGAAGCGGCGGAGTTCCACAAGAAGAGCCAGACACCGAGCACGCCGGCAATTTCGATGCTGTACGCACTCCAGTGTCAGCTCGAGGCGATCGCGGCCGAGGGGATGGCGGCCAGATGGGCGCGCCATGCCGCGATGTCGGCCCGGACTGCCGCGTGGACGGCCGAGGCGGGGGACCGCCTGGGGGTTACCCTCGGCATCCTCGCGCCTGAATCGCTCCGGGCCCAGACCGTCTCGGCGATCACCGTGCCAGAAGGCGTCAACGGATCGGCGGTCGTGGCTGGGGCGGCCGAGCGCGGGTACATCATTGGCGCCGGATACGGGCCGCTCAAGGGGAGCACCGTCCGGATCGGGCACATGGGTGACCACACCCTGGCCGAGCTGGAGGCGTGCCTGACGGCAGTGGGGGATGCGATTGCCTCGGCCCCCCGGCCCTGACGCCACTCTGCTCTCGCTTCTCCCTTCTCGCCTCTCGCTTCTCGCTTCTCGCCTCTCGCTTCTCGCTTCTCCCTTCAGGGATCTTGCCCCCCCGCCACCGCCCCCCTATGTTTGGGGGCTAACATGTGACCTAAACGTAAGCGTAGCATCGACTCAGGCACGGAACACAGGATGATCGAGAAGCAGCCCCTCATTGAGAAGCACCGCCTGCATGGCGAGGACACCGGTTCGTCGAAGGTCCAGGTTGCCCTGTTGACCGCGCGGATCAACTACCTCACCGACCACTTCCGGACCCACAAGAAGGACCACCACAGTCGTCGTGGCCTCCTGAAGATGGTCGGCACGCGCCGGCGCCTGCTCAACTACATGAAGAGCCGCGACCTGACCGGGTATCGGTCGCTGGTCGCCGAACTCGGCCTCCGGAACTAACCTGATCGTGATGCTGCAGGGCGTCCCACGCGAGCACCGTGGGACGCCCTTTCGTATTGGCGTGCTCCTCTCGCAGTGAAGGACTAACGTGCATCGTATCGAAACCCAGTTCGCAGGCCGGCCGCTCATCATGGAGTCGGGCCGCCTCGCGAAGCAGGCCGCAGGCTCCGTGTTTGTCCAGTACGGCGAAACCTCGCTCCTTGTCGCCGTCACGGTATCTCCCAACATCTCCACGCTGCCGTTCTTCCCGCTCACCGTCGAGTACCGCGAGAAGCAATACGCTGCGGGCAAGATTCCCGGCGGCTTCCTCAAGCGCGAGGGTCGCCCGACCGACGACGAGATTCTCGCCTGTCGCGTGATCGACCGTTCCATCCGCCCGCTCTTCCCGGAAGGCTTCAAGAACGAAGTACAGGTGTTCGTCACCGTACTCTCGACCGACCAGGAGAATGACGCGAGCATTGTCGCGCTCGGCGGCGTGTCCGCGGCGCTCTCGATCTCGCGGTTGCCGTGGAACGGTCCGATTGCGGCCGTTCGCGTCGGCCGGATCGAGGGCCAGTGGGTCCTCAACCCGACGTTCCAGCAGCTCGACTTCTCGACCATCGACCTGACGGTCGCTGGCTCGGCCGACTCGATCCAGATGGTCGAGGGTGGTGCGCTCGAAGTGTCGGAAGCCGAGGTGATCGAGGCGTTGAAGGTCGCGCAGATCGGCATCCGCGAGCAGCTCATTGTGCAGCAGGAGCTGATTACGAAGGAAGCCAAGGCGAAGATGGAATGGACGCCAGCGCCGAAGGACGAGAAGCTCATCAAGAAGGTGACGTCGCACGCCGAGAAGGCGCTCGCGAAAGCGATGAATGCCAAGGACAAGGCGGGCCGTGCCGCTGCGATCTCCGCCGTGCGCCGCGAGGTACACGAGAAGCTCGCCGAAGACTTCCCCGATCGCGCGAAGGAAGTTGCCAACGCGCTCGAGGACGTCGAGTACAGCGTGATGCGCGAGCAGATCCTGTCGAAGAACGAGCGAGTCGACGGGCGCGCACCCGCGACGGTCCGACCGATCACGGTCGAGGTTGGCGTGTTGCCGCGGCCACACGGGTCGGCAGTGTTTACTCGTGGCGAGACGCAGGCGCTCGCCGTGGTGACCCTTGGTACGGCGGACGACGAGCAACGCCTCGACGGCATCAATTCGTCCGGCCAGCACACCAAGTCGTTCATGCTCCACTACAACTTCCCGCCGTACTCGACTGGTGAAGTCAAGCCGATTCGCGGGACGTCACGTCGCGAGATCGGTCACGGCGCACTGGCCGAGCGCGCGCTGCATCCGCTGCTCCCGCCGGTTGCCGATTTTCCGTACACCATTCGCATCGTGTCGGAAGTGCTCGAGTCGAACGGCTCGTCGTCGATGGCGACGGTCTGCGGTGGCTCGCTTGCGCTGATGGATGCTGGCGTGCCGGTCAAGGCGGCGTGCGCCGGTGTGGCGATGGGGCTGATCAAGGAAGGCGATCGGGTCGCGATTCTCACCGACATTCTCGGGACGGAAGACGCGCTTGGCGACATGGACTTCAAGGTCGCTGGCACCGAAGCCGGCATCACCTCGATCCAGATGGACATCAAGATCCACGGTCTTTCGCTGGACTTGATGAAGGATGCGCTGGAGCAGGCCCGGGTCGGCCGACTCCACATCCTGGGCGAGATGAAGAAGGTCCTGCCGGAAGCGCGTGCCGAGATGTCGCAGTGGGCGCCGCGGATCTTCACGATCCAGATCAAGCCGGACAAGATCGGCGACGTCATCGGACCAAAGGGCAAGACGATTCGCGGGATCCAGGACGCGTCGGGCGCCAAGGTCAACATCGACGACAGCGGCCTGATCACGATCGCGGCAGTTGGCGCCGAGGCGGGCCAGAAGGCGCGCGAGATGGTGATGGGCATCGTCGCCGAGCCGATCGTCGGAACCATATACACCGGTCCGATCAAGAGCATCACGGCGTTTGGGGCGTTCGTCGAAATCATGCCGGG
>JANMSC010000074.1:0-22868 GCA_031388885.1 Gemmatimonadales bacterium
GCCTGCACCCGCCAGTCCCGAGCAAAACGGTACTCGACCGTCGCGCCGAAGTTGCGACTGCCGAAGCCCGATGCCTGCGCGCCCAGGCAGACGCCGACGTTGGCGGTAACGAACCACTTTTCGCCAAACTGTCGCCCCACCGCGATCGTCGTAAAGGAATTGGCTGAGCCCGGGTTGATCCCTGGCCGGATGTCGAGAGTCTCGACTCCAAGTCCGAGGTCATTGACGACCGCCCGCTCAAACTCGCTCGACAACGCACCGATCGCGAGCTGCAATGCCTGTGACTCCCCGCCGCCGGCAACCTGAAACTCCGGGCGCCCGAACACGAGGTACGAAATCAGGTCACGTTCGGGAATGTTACGCCCCGGCGACGACAGCTTCAAGGTCGGCACGAGGATCGTGCCGCTGATCTGTGCCTGGATCGGAATCTCGTCGCCATCTGGCGTGCGCACCACGTGACGCGCGAGCACGTCGAGCGCCGCATTGAGATCGGTCGTGCCGAAATAGCGAACCGTTCCGCGCTCGACGTCGAAATCGCGGTTGAGGCCGAGGATCTTGAGCGTGTAGGTGCCACGCGGCGTGTTGAGGTCACCAACGAGATTGTACTCCTGACCCGTCTTGTCCACGAGCAGCTCACCCTGAAGCTGGATGTTGGCTTCGTTGGACCGGAGCCACACGTCGCTGCCAAGACGGAACCGGAGGTTCTCGATCCGGAGCGAATCGAGGAATCGGCTCTGGAACTGCGCGCCGAGACCCTGGCGTCGCAGCGCCACCGTGTCCACCAGGTCGGCGTATGCGGGGTCTTCCAGGTTGATCACGTCCTTGTTGAGCAAGTCGGCAAAATAGATGTCGCTGCCCGACAGCGAAACACCCGCGGCCGTGCCGCGCATCACCGGCTGCACCAGCCGACCGGTGAGGGTGACGTCTCCAGTCGGGCGCAGTCGCATGAAACCAGGCACATCGACCGCCAGAAATCCGTCAGACCTGATGCGCAAGTCGAGGCGCGGCGACGTGAGTTGCGCGAATCGCACAACGCCAGTGGCATTCATGTCGCCCCCGCCGCTACTCATCAGCAGAGTATCCACGACCATCGAATCGCCGGTGAATCGTGCACGCAGTTCGATGGGTGCGTACCGCACACCGAGCGCCGGGAGCGTGGTGCGTCCGCCGATGATGGCAGCCATGCCTCCCAGGCGGGGCGCAGCCCAGGTCCCGGTACCCCGCAGGTCGAGCTGGAGGTAACCACCGGTACTCCGCATCGACGGCGTGAACGCCTCGAGCAGCGAGAGGTCGGCCGAGTCGGCAATCGCCGTGATCTCGATTGGTCCGGCGAGGCGCCTGCTCGATCGGGTGGCGAGGGCGAGGTCGTACGGCACCGATACGTCCACCTCGAGCACCGAGGTGCCTGTCTTCCAGAACGACAGGTTGGAACGCAGGCGCGATTCCTGAAAATCGAACGCTGCACGCACCAGCGGTGCCTTGACATCACCGATCACCGGCCCCGTGATCGATGCACCACCGCGGAGCGTGGGCGCCACGCGCGTGCCCCCGAGCCGGAAGTCGGTAGTCACCAGCCCGCTGGCAGCAAGGCTGTCGCCGTCGAGCACGGCGAACACGTCCGACAGTTCGAGCCCGATTACGCTGACGCGCAGTTCGCCTGCTTGCGTCCCGGGTATCGCACCCGACGCGTTGATGCTGCCACTGCCGTCCACCGCACTCAGCGTGACGGTGTCCGACAGTACCGTGCGGCCCTCGGAGATCGTCAGCTGCACCGGGCGGGCCAGGCGCCACTGCTGGCGCGGGAACACCAGCGAAAGCGAGTCAATGTCGAGCGTGCTGCTGACCTCGCCTGGCCGCCATTCACCACCGCCGCCAACCGTGGCCAGGCCCGTCGTGGCCCGGCCGGCGACGGCGAGCGAATCAACGCGCCCCGCAACCGTCGCCTCGATGTCGCGGAACAGCCGACGGCCCATCCGAAACGAGTCCGCCTTTGCCACGAGCGTCAACCCGCCGGCACCGAGTGAATCAACCACGAACTCTCCGCTAACCGAATCAAGCCGCCAGGAATCGATCGCCAGATGCCGCGCCACGAACGTGCCCGCGATGTTGGCGTCGTCGAGCGAGCCGGTCACCGTCAAGCTCGCCTGCGCCTCACCATCGAACGGCTTCGTCGTCGCGGAATCCAGCGCAAAACCCAGTGTCGCTCGTACCAGCGAGTCGAACTGTGTCAGCGACGAGGCCACTGCGACTACCGAGAGTGACCCGGAGTCAGGCGCCGCGTACCCGACGCTGCCGCTGGCGTCGATCCGTCCGTTGCGCCAGATCACCGTGGCCGTATCCACCTGAATGAGTCCGCCCACCGCACTCGCACGTGCCACCAGTGAACCGAACGACATCCCACCAAAGGTCGATGGTGTGAGCGCAACGTCCACCTGCCCCTCCGGCGCGCGCATGGCGGGGTCCAACACGCCACTGACAACGATTCGCCCGTTCAACGCCGTCGGCGTCGGTTGACCGAGCAGCGCCTGCAGGTCGAGTCGTTCAACATCAAGCACCAGCCCGTCGGCGGCGAACCGTGGCGCATTGAGGCCGACTCGACCCCGCGCGTGGATGACGCCAATCTCTCCGGTCAGGTCGGCCAGGAGATCGAGCTGATCGATCGGGCCGGTGGCAGTGATACGGCCAGACACCGTTCCGCGTGCCGCGAGCATTGGATACCCGGTGCGCAGTCCATCGAACGAGATCGGCGTGAAATCCGCATCGAGGGCAAGGCCAAGCAGCGCGCCACGTGCGTCAAAGCGAACAGACCCATTCATGGCGCTGCGCCCAGCGTTTGGCGCGACATGCTCGGCTCGGCCTTCAAATCGCGCGTTGAGCCAGGGTCCGTCGAGTTGCCCCGTGAGTCGCAGGGTCCCGGGAACGATTACCGCCGGGATAGTCCGCTGCACCGTGCGGAGGTCAATCACCGATTCGGCAAGCCGGAAGCGCTCAAAGACCGCGCCTTCATCGCCGCCAAAGAGAATGACGCCGCCAAATACAAAGCGCGACCGTGGCATCCCCTGCACCAGCGCGTCGGTCAGGATCAAGTCACCCCCGACCGTCATCCGTTCGAGGAACCCGTCGGTCGTAACCCGTCCGGTCAGCGTGCCGTCGAACGGCAGCGTGTCGAGATAGGGCCGTACGACCGACAGCGGCACATCGCGCAACGCGAGATCGAGATCGTTCAGGCCGAGGCCGCGGTGCACATCGACCGCAGCCACCAATCGGCCGGCGGCACGCGCCCGGCCATCGCCGAGCACGAGGTTGGTCAGTGCATAGTCGGTGCGCGCACCGCTCGATGACAGCGCGACCACTCGGCCCTTCCCCTGCCAGTCCGGGAAGTCTGGTGAGATCCAGCGAAGGTCCGCGAGGTCAACCGTGTCAGCGTCGAGCGAGAAGTCGAACAGCACCGTGTCCTTTGGCCAGCGCAGCGCCCCGCCGCCGCGCAACGTCGTGCCCGGCAGCTGCGCGCGATCAAACGAGAATCGGATCGAGTCGGCGGCGGTGACCAGTTCGCCCTTGGCCGACGTGATCATGAGCGCAGGATCGCTCAGGTGTGTTCGCAGCTCGTCGATCTGCACCAGCAACGGGTCGTTCTGGGGCGTGGAGATGCGGATCAAGGGGAACCGTCCGTGTAGCCCCTGTAACTGGTACACTCGCACCGGCCCGTCGGCCCCCGCCTCGATCCGTGGCTGCGCCGGCATTCGTGCGTGGCGCGAGATCGATGGCTTCGGTGGTTTGGGGATCGCCGGCACATCAATCCGGATCGACGCGTCGCTCAGCGTGACGTTGTGCAACTCGACCCGCTGGCGCGGGCCGGTACGAACGCCACCGGGTTTGACCCGAAACACCTCTTCGTAGTTCCAGCGTCCGGTCCTGAGCCGTGACAGGTGCACCACCGGCCGCTCCGAGCGAACTTCGCTGAAGACCAGGCGGCCGGCGATCAGCTCCGGCAGGAGGTAGCGCAGCTCGAGTCGTGGGGTGGCGATCACGAGCCCACCGGCGGAGTCGCTGATCCGCAGGTCTTCGAGCACCAGATGATTGATCACGTTGCCGCGAATCGCCCCGATCTCGACCCGACCGTTGACCCGGCGCGTGATCATGTCGGTCGCGACCCGCGCCGTGAGCGCGCGACCCGGCGGCGACCAGAGGAGGGCGGCGAGCGTACCAAGCACCGTCGCAACGATGACTGTTGGCGGGGCGAGCAGCCCCGCTGTGATCCGGCGCACCCAGCGCATCATCAGAACGGCTGCCCTACGGAGAAGTGAAGCGTCCATTTCCGGTCGCTGCGCTTCGAGAAGCCCTCGCGCACAATGATCAGGTCGCCATCCGGCGTCGTGGTATACACCGTGCCGCTGGCGAGGCGATACCGATTGTATCCGACGTCGAATCGAATTGGTCCGAGCGGCGAAGTGAACCGCATGCCGATGCCAGGAGTGATGCGCAGTTCACCGCCGCTCCGTCCGTCTCCCAGCATGCCGGCGTCGACAAACGTGGCAAAGCGCAACCGGCTGCTGAAGATCGGCGACGGCAGGCGCAACTCGGCGTTGGCGACGAGCAATCGGTTGCCGCCCGTGGCCGCTGGCCGCGCGGCCTGGGCAGGGAACGAGTCCCCCTGTATGGTCGGGAAGACCGAATCACGCGGCACCACATAAACAAGCGGGCCAAGTTCGTTGCGGTCGTACCCGCGCACGTCGCTCGGACCGCCAGCGTAGAATCGCTGTTCCGGTGGGATGAAGTTCGAACCGCCGCCAAGGTCGGTGCGCGGCGCAAAGATGTAGCCGGCGCGTACGTGCCCCGCGAGCACGATCGACCGGGTAAGCGGCACATACCTCGCCGCATCAGCCACGATCCGTCCGAACTGCTGCACATCGGAGGAGCCGAGGAACTTCGACGACACCGTGACTTCGCCGGTCAGGACGCTGCCGCGGCTCGGGTCGAGCAGGTTGTTGACCCGCTGCCGCAACGCCGTGAGCGAAAGCGTGGCAAGCACCCGTCGTTCACGAAGCTGTGCGATGTCGTCAGCAGCACAGGCGTTGAAGAATGCGCAGAACGAGGCCGACGTCGCCCTGGTGTCCCCATACGCAGCACGGTAGGTGAGCGTAAACGGCATCCGCGACTCGGTTTCGCGGGTGATGGAGGCCGACACGCCGACTTCCTCGCGCAGGTACACGTTGTATTCACTGCGCCGCTCGGTGAACACCGCGAGCACGGCGGTGTTGCTGGCAGAGAGAAACCCGTTGCGACGGATCGAGGCATTGAGGCCATAGTTCAGCAGGCTCGATCCGACCGAGTCCTGGGCGAGCGGTGAGCAGATCGAGCGCTCCAGGCCGAAGCCCAACGGACTCCCGACACCGATCTTTGAGAGGCGGCCGGTGATGTCCACGATCCGGCCGCCACCGAGGAAATTGCGTATCGTGTACCCCGCACCAGCCCGGAGACAATCGTTCGTGCCGTAACCGACCGATCCCAGGGCGCGGTGGAATCGACCCTCCGACACGGTCACCAGGATCGGTACCACCGAGTCGCCCAACGTGAACCTCGCCGTGTCGATCCCCACCGTTGCGAACCGGAAAAGCTCCGAGCCATAGAGGGAGCGCTGCGACCGGAAAATGTTCCCGTACCGATAGCGTCGACCGGGTCTGGCGGTGACCAGTGCCGCGATGAACCCGGAGTCCACCTGTTCCATGCCTACCACACGAATGTCGCCGTACACCGCGGCGCGGCCTGGTTCGACGTGCAGCGTCGCTGCCCGAACCCGCTGCGCGGAATCGGCGTCGCCGTACACGACATCAACCGTGGCCGTCGGATACCCATCGTTCATCAGTCGCAGACCGAGGGTGTCGGCGGCTTCAAACAGCCTGTACCGTGAGAACGGATCACCCTCCACTACCGGCAGGTTCCGTACGAAATTGTCGACCCCGGCCACACTGTCGAGCCCGGTGACGTGGAGCCGTGAAATCCGGACGGGTTCACCTTCGGTGATCTGGAACGTGACTGTCACGTTGTCCAACGTCCGCTCGACCACAGTATCGACGACGACATCGGGAAACCCGCTCGCCTTGTAGAGGACCTGCAGGCGGAGCACGTCGCTCTGAAACTGGCGCTGGTCGAAGTAGCGCTTCTCTCCCAATCCCAGCGTCCGCAGGATCGGCCACCGGGCGAATGTCGCAGAATTGGTGGTCGCGATCGCGGCGGCGAGCACCGTACTCTCGATCGAGCTGTTGCCCTTGAAGCTGAGACCCCTGATCACAAGGGGCCTCATCTGGGCGCTGGCCGGGCACGCCGAGACGAGACCCAAGAGGATCGCAACGGCACACCCGCCGATCAGTCTGGTCCCGGTGGCGGATGCCGCTCGAGCTGGTGGAATTGACCGCATTCCCTAAATCTGGTTTCTTGAACGGGTTACGCCAACTGTCCACCGTCTCGCTGTCCCCGTGGAGTCCAATGTCACGTCTGGCCGCCTCGCTGGTCGCGGTGTTCCTGATTGCCTGCGGAAGCGGCATTCCGCCCGGCCTGACCTACTATTTCTCGGCCGATCCGCGGTCGCTCGACCCTGCCCTCTCAACGGACGTTCCGACCGGCGAGTCGGTCACACTCCTGTTTGACAACTTGACGCAGTTCGATGCCGAGGGCCGGAACGTTCCAGGGCTGGCGACCGCGTGGTGGCCGTCGCCCGACGGTCGAACGTGGACCTTTCGGGTTCGTCGAGGCGCAACGTTTCACGACGGCCGCGCAGTCGACGTGCGTGCGATCGAGGCGTCGTTCCTGCGAGCGTTGCGAATGGCACAAGCAGGCGGGCGGGTCTGGCCGCTCCTCCCGATCGACGGCGCATCGGCCGTCGCCGACTCGCAGGCGACCGTGCTGCGCGGGCTCGCCGTGCTCGACGACTCGACCATCACGTTTACGCTCACCGAACCGCTCAACATCTTTCCCAAGCTGCTCGCGATGCCGGTCGCGGCGATCGTTCCGACACCCACGCCGGACGACTTCGGCGAGGCACCTGTGGGCAGCGGCCCGTGGATGTTCGTGTCGTGGTCGCACGATGACCTGCTCGTGCTCGCGCGCAATCCCAATTGGTGGGGCGGCGCACCGCTCGAAGACACCCTGCGGATTCGCATGATTCCCGAGACGTTCACCCAGGCTGCAGAGTATGAATCTGGTCGCCTTTCGGTGGTCGAGATTCCCGTGGGTGAGACGGCACGGTGGCAACGCGAGCACGGCCCCGAGCTACAGCGGCGTGCCGCGATGCGCGCGGTGTATGTTGCCATCAACACCACCCGCGGACCGCTGACCGATGTGCGCGTGCGCCGCGCGATCAATCACGCGGTAAACGTCCCCGCCATCCTCGAGCGGGTGAGTCAGGGGCGTGGAGTACTCGCGGCTGGCAGCATTCCTCCCGGGCTCGATGGCTTCGCCGAGCGTGAGCGGTATGCGTTCGATCAGGCGAAAGCACGGAGCCTCCTCGCCGCGGCAGGACACCCCACTGGGCTGAAACTCCAGCTCTGGCGGTCGCAACGCGCTGAGTTCGCACGCATTGCACAGGCCATTCAGGCCGACCTCGAACGCGTCGGAGTGGCGGTGGAGATTGTCGAACGCGACGCGTCCACCGCGCGAGCTGCCGCCCGCAAGGGCGAAGCCGACCTGTTCCTCTCGGACTGGTGGGCCGACTATCCCGACGGCGAAAACTTCACCTTTCCGCTCTTCCACTCGGACAACGCGGGCACCGGCGGCAACTACGCCTTCGTGACGGACCCCGTGCTCGACACGATGCTCGAACGCGCCCGCACCATTCCCGACTCGGTCACGAAGGTGCGCCTCCTCCGGGATATCGACGCGCGGGTGTTCGCCAGCGCGCCATGGATCTTCCTCTGGTTTCCGACCGATGTGTGGGCGAGTCGTCCGGAGGTGTCGGGCTGGCGCTACCCGGCGGTATTCACCGGACAACGGTGGACCACAGTGACGATCAAAAAGTGATTCGCTACGTCGTCCTCCGCATTGCCCTCCTCGTCCCCACGCTCCTCGGTGTGCTCGCAGTCACCTTTGCGCTGCTATACGTCGCCCCGGGTGACCCGATCGCCGCCATCGCCGGAGAGCGCGCCGACAAGGCAACGATCGCGCGAGTCCGACAGGAATTGCGCCTCGACGACCCGATCCATCTCCGTTTCGCCCGGTATGTCGCTGGCGTGGTACAGGGTGACCTCGGCCAGAGCTACATCACCCGCCGCCCGATCGTGAAGGACCTGGCCCAGCGCTTTCCCGCGACACTCATGCTCGCCTCTGCGGCGATGGCGATCGCGATCGCCCTCGGCCTCTCGATCGGCATCTGGGGCGCCCTTCGTCCCGGGTCCTGGGGCGACCGTATTGCGACGCTCGGCGCATATCTGGGCATCTCGTTTCCGGTGTACTGGGTCGGTCTGCTCATGATCCTGCTCTTCGCGGTGCAGCTCCGATGGTTCCCACCGTCCGGCTACGGTGGATTGCTGTTTCTTGTCCTGCCCGCCGTCACGCTCGGGATGCGTTCGGTCGCGTTTCTCGCCCGCATGACGCGCGCGACGATGCAGGAGGTGCTGCAGAGTGACCTGATCCGCACCGCCCGGGCCAAGGGGCTGTCGTCGCGTGTAGTGGTCCTGAGGCACGCGCTCGGCAATGCGATGCTCCCGATCATCACCGTCGTCGGACTCGACTTCGGGGCGTACCTCACCGGCTCGATCCTCACCGAGACGATCTTTTCCTGGCCCGGCGTTGGTCGGTACGTGCTCACCGCCATCGACAAGCGTGACCTGCCGGCGATTCAGGGCAGTATTCTTTTCCTGTCCCTCGTGTTCGTCGTCGCCAACCTGCTCGCGGACCTCTGCTATGCGGCGGCGGATCCCCGCGTTGCCTATGACTAGAACCGTCCTTCTCACGCTCGTCGCTGCAACAGCGGTGGCCCCGGTCTCAGCGCAGACACTGGCGAAGCGGATCGACAAACGCCTTGACGCGCCCGGACTTGATCGGCACATCTGGGGCGTCGCCGTCACCGACCTCAACGGTCGACTGCTCTACGGCCGCAATGCCGACCGGATGATGGTGCCAGCGAGCAACACCAAGCTGATCGTCAGTGCCGTCGCATCGGCCCTGCTCGGCCCGGAGTTCCGCGTGAAGACCACGCTGTATGGCACCGGGGCGGTCAACGGCGCTGTCCTCGAGGGCGACCTGGTGCTCTACGGACGCGGCGATCCGACCCTGTCGAATCGATGCTATCACGTGGACACCACCGTTGCGGGCGTGTGCGATCGTGTTCCGGTGGCGCGGCTGCGAGATCTTGCGCGGCAGCTCCGCGCGCGCGGCGTGCGCACTGTCGCCGGTGACCTCGTGGGCGACGGGTCGTACTTCAGCGATCCGACAATTCATCCCGGGTGGGAGTCGTATGACCTCAACTGGTGGTACGCTGCACCGGTCTCGGGGCTCGGCTTCAACGACAACTCCGTCGCGTTCCGGATCATGGCGCGCGACAGCGCCGGTGGGCCACCATCGATCAGCATGACTCCCGATGTGGGGGTTGCCTCAATTGACAACCGCGCCGACGTCGGGGCGAGCGGATCACGCAGCTCGTTCGACATCCTCCGTGCTGCCGATGGGATGACGTACGTGGCGACCGGCAGTGTGCCAGCTGGAAGTGCCGCGCGCACCGAGGAAGCGGCGGTGCTCGACCCCGATCGGTTCACCGCACTCGCGTTGCGAGGCGAATTGCTCGCCCTGGGTATCACCGTTCGCGGTGTCGTGCGCTCGACCACCGACTCGCTCGCATACCGACACGCGCGTATCGGCACGCCACTGGCGGAAGTCGAGTCGCGGCCGCTCGGCGACTGGATCTTCCCGATCCTCAACACATCACAGAACTGGTTTGCCGAGATGACGCTCAAGCAACTCGGCAGGCAGTTCGGCACTGATGGTTCATGGAGCGAAGGCCTGCGAGTCGAGCGGCGCTTCCTGATCGACTCGATCGGCGTGGATTCGACCCAGTTCGCCCTCGAGGATGGGTCGGGACTCGCGTCGAACAATCTGATGTCGCCGCTGGCGTTCACCAGGGTCCTTGCGTTCATGCGGCAGCACCCGAGCTATCCGATGTTCATCGCTGGCATGCCGCAATCGGGCAATACCGGATCGCTGCGGCGGCGGTTCACCGCTACGCCACTCGAGGGACGTGTCCGGGCCAAGACCGGAAGCATCTCGCGGGTCAACGCGCTGTCGGGATATGTCGAGCGTGCTGACGGGACGGTCCTCGTCTTCTCGGTGCAGGCGAATCATCACACGCTGGGTAGCGCGCGCATGATCCCGGCGATCGACAGCCTGGTGGTGGAGCTTGGAGGAAGGTTGAGATAGGAAGCGGGCGCATCCCTTCTCCCTTCTCCCTTCTCCCTTCTCCCTTCTCGTCCATTGTCTCGATTACGTTCGACCCATGTCCATTGCACCGTCGGACCTCCGCGTCGCCATCATCGGTTCGGGCCCGTCGGGGTTCTATGCCGCCGAGGCGCTTCAGAAGGCCGCGCCTGCCATGGCCATCGACGTGTTTGACCGACTCCCCACGCCGTTTGGGCTGGTGCGCGGGGGCGTCGCACCGGATCACCCCAAGATCAAGTCGGTCACCCGGATCTTTGAGCGTATCGCGGCCCAACCCGGTTTTCGATACTTCGGGCACGTCGAGGTCGGCCGCGACATCACGATCCCCGAGCTGCAGGCCCACTACGACGCGGTGATCATTGCGACCGGCGCACAAACCGACCGGCGACTCGGGATTCCCGGCGAACATCTCGCTGGTAGCCACGCCGCCACCGACCTGGTCGGATGGTACAACGGCCATCCAGACTTCACCGACCGGCGCTTCGACCTCACGCAACGCGCTGCCGCCGTGATCGGAATCGGAAACGTCGCCATCGATGTCGCCCGGATCCTCGCAAGGCACCCTGACAGTCTCGCCACCACGGACCTGGTGACCGACGCACTTGCTGCCCTCGGTGACTCGCAACTCGATACCATCTACATCCTCGGGCGTCGCGGTCCGATCCAGGCCGCATTCACCACGCCCGAGCTGCGCGAACTCGGCGAGCTCGATGGCGTGGATGTGATCGTGCATGCTGCGGAGCTTGAACTCGACCCCGTGAGCGCGGCGCATCTTGCCGCCGGCGAGGATCGCACCGCGACGAGGAACATCGAGATCCTGCGCGAGTGGGCGCGACGTGGTGCAACCGGTGCACCGCGCCGGATCGTGTTCCGGTTCGGCGTGTCACCAGTCGAGGTCGTCGGTGAAGGCCATGTCGAGGCGGTGCGCATCGTTCGCAACGCGCTCGAACCCGACGGGCACGGCAGCGTGCGGGCGGTCCCGACGGAAGTGCACGAAACGCTTCCGGTGGGACTCGTATTCCGATCGGTCGGTTACCGGGGCGTGCCGATCGGAGGCGCGCCGTTCGATCAACGCCGAGGTACCATTCCGAACCGGGAAGGGCGCGTGCTCGTGGCGTCCGACACCGACGAGTCGGTCGGCGGACTCTACGTCTGTGGCTGGATCAAGCGCGGCCCGAGTGGTGTGATTGGTACCAACAAGGCATGTGCAGCCGATACCGTTGCCCTGCTGCTCGAGGACGCGGCGACTGGGCGCCTGGTGCGCCCGCCGCCGGCGCCGGAATCCGTCGACGAGGTGCTCGCCGATCGTGGCATCGAGGTCGCCGCCTGGGTCGACTGGCAGGCACTCGACCGCACCGAGCAACAGCGCGGCGCACCGGCTGGCCGGCCGCGTGAAAAGGTGACCGGCACCGTCGAAATGCTCGACATCATCCGATCGGCACGTCAACAGTCGTAATCCGCGGGCAGGAGACACCGGCGATGGCGATGAAGATTTACACGCGCACAGGCGATAGTGGTGACACCGGATTGTTCGGTGGCGGACGCGTGCGCAAGGATCATGTGCGGGTCCAGGCTTACGGTGACGTCGACGAGCTGAACTCCTGCCTCGGTGTCGCGCGCGCGGCGGCGCCGCCCGACTTCCATCCGGCACTTCTGGAGGCGATCCAGCGTGACCTCTTCGCCATCGGTGGGCACCTCGCCACGCCCGACCCCAACCGAGTGCGCAAGGCGCTGGAGAAGGCCGAATTGTCGCCAGACCGGGTCGCGGAGTTCGAGGCGGCGATCGACGCAGCTGACGAAGAGCTGCCGCCACTGCGGGCCTTCGTGCTTCCAGGCGGCACACCAGCGGCGGCGGCATTCCACCTGGCGCGCACAATCTGTCGCAGGGCCGAACGCAGTGTGATCACGCTCGCCCGTAACGACGAAGTGCCCGCGCTCTTCCTGGTATACCTCAACCGGTTGTCGGATCTCCTGTTCGTACTCGCCCGCGTTACGAACAAGCGGGCTGGCGTCGATGACGTCACATGGTAGCCCCGGTGATGGTTCGACACCTGGGCGGTCGGTATCCGGTGGTCGTTCGAAGCGGCGCGCGCGACGACCTTGCCGCGATGATCGCCGAGCACTGCCCCGGTGCACGGGTTGCGGTGATCACCGACGAGAACGTTGCCCGCGTGTTGCCGAGACTCGTGGGCGATGCGCCGCTTTTTGTCTTCCCGGCTGGCGAGGCCCACAAGAACCGGGGTACGTGGCAAGCGCTCACCGACGGCCTGATCGACGCCGGCTATGGTCGTGATAGCGTCATCGTTGCCATCGGCGGTGGAGTAACCACCGACCTCGCCGGCTTTGTTGCCGCCACATATCTTCGCGGCATCCCGTGGATCGCGGTGCCGACCACAACGTTGTCGATGCTCGATGCCGCGATCGGCGGAAAAACCGGTGTCGATACCGACGCTGGGAAAAACCTTGTCGGCGCGTTTCATCCGCCAGTCGCGGTGCTCGCCGATCCCGACACGCTGCTGTCATTGCCCGAGCGCACGTATCGCGAAGGCCTCGCCGAGGCGGTCAAGCATGCCGCCGCCCTCGAGGCGGAGTACGGACGATGGATCTCCGACTACGCGACACTGATCCTCGCGCGCGACCCTTCCATCGTCACGCAGCTGGTGCGCCGTAGCGTTGAACTCAAGCGCGATGTCGTGAGTGGCGACGAGCGGGAGGGCGGCCGCCGCGCAGTGCTCAACGCCGGACACACGATCGGACACGCACTCGAGCAGGCCAGCGAGTACGAGCTGCCGCACGGCGAGGCGGTGGCGATCGGACTCGTTGCCGAAACGCGACTGGCCGAGTCACTCGGCGTCTGCGAACGTACGACGGCCGATCGTGTCGCATCAATCTTCACGCTGCTTGGACTGCCGACCGCGGCGCCGTCGGGCATCGACATCGACCGAGTGATCGCGGCCATGCGCACCGACAAGAAGAACCGCGCAGGTCTGGTGCGGGCGGTGCTGCTCGCATCGTTCGGCGACGTGGTGCGCAATGGTGATGATTGGACGACCGCGATTGATCCGGAGGCGGTGCGGGGGGTGCTGTAGGGGCAAAGCGTTCGCTTTGCCCTTACAGGAGTGCCCGCCCGCCGACATTTCCACAAATCACCACCCTGCCGCACCGACTCAACACCCGCCCCCACATTGAGTTGTCGAATCCCTGCACATCGATGTGGGGATCTCGACGTGGACAGTGTGCAGGAACGGTGCAACACACTGTAGCGTAAGTTGTTGCAATGTTGGCGTTTAGGCCCTCTTGACAGGATCTCGAACGGCGCGATCTTGGGAGTTGCCTGACGTTTCGCAGGGCCATTCTCACAATCTCAATTCGATGGGCCCACATGCCCCGGATCCGCCGTGCGCCACCTCGGTCACGCGTCGTCGTCGACGCCGCCGAGTCGTTCGAGCAATACCTGCGTGACATCAAGAATCTCCCGATGATCACGAACATCGAGGAGGAACGCGCACTGGCCCGGAAGGCCCGCGCCGGCGATGCCGAGGCTGCGGAACGCCTGGTGACAGCCAACCTCCGCTTTGTCATCGCCTTCGTAAAGCGCTATCAGGGGCACGGGCTCGACCTCGGCGACTTGGTCGCAATCGGTAACGAAGGATTGCTGCGAGCCGTCGGCAAGTTCGATCCCGACCGTGGAGTCAAGTTTATTTCGTATGCCGTCTGGTGGGTGCGCCAGGCGGTTCTCAAGGCGCTCGCCGAACAGACGCGGTCAGTCCGGTTCCCGCTCAACCAGAACACGGCGGTCGTTCGGTTCGCGAAGGCACAGGGACTCCTCGCCCAGGAAATCGGGCGAACCCCAACCGACCAGGAACTCGCGACCGCGTTGCTCATGTCGATCAACGAGGTTCGCGAGGCGAAGCGCCTGTTCGTGACAGAGGTCTCGCTCGACGCTCCGGTCGATTCGGGTGATTCACGCGCGGCCACGTTGGGCGAGCGACTCCCGGTCGGCGAGGGCAGCGAGATCGAGACGCATACCGACGAGGTGCTGCGCAAGGACTTCCTCGACCGCCTCTTCCGCCGCTACCTCACACCCCGTGAGCGGCGCATCCTTTCGCTGTACTACGGCCTCGACCCCGCCGAGGACGCACGCACGCTCGAAGAGATCGGCGTGGTGCTCGGTGTGACGCGGGAGCGGATCCGCCAACTGCGTGAACGCGCATTTGCGAAGTTGCGGGATTGCCCCGAGGTCAGGCATTTGGGGGAGTTCAGGGCGGCGTGACAAGTCGACGGGTGTAAGTCGACTCTGTCACCCGCGACAGCAAGCACCACTACATTCCGCCCATGTCCCGCCTCCTCCCGCTGTTCCCACTCGACGTGGTACTGTTTCCGGGTGCTCGACTGCCGTTGCACATCTTCGAGTCGCGCTACCGCGCATTGCTCGCCGATGTGCTCGCCGGTGATTCGCGCTTCGGGCTGGTCGCACCGGCGCCCGACGGCGAGGCCCCGCCGGAGGGCGCGCTCGGCTGCGTCGCCCGGGTGGAAGCGCACCAGCCGCTCGCTGATGGACGAGCAAACATCGTCGCGGCCGGCGAGCGTCGATTTGTGGTGCGACGGTACACCGAGGGGGACAGCACCCCGTATCTGATCGGGTTGGTCGAAGAGTTCGACGACGAAGAAGGCTCCGGCGACCTGCCGGGCGACACCCTCGACATGCTGCGGCGGCTCGCCGAGCGATGTCGCGCGGCACTCGGCGAACTCACCGGACTTGACGATGCGTCGCCGTGGCCCGACGACGCAGGCGAATTCACCTTCCGGGTCGCGGCCGTGATGCCGTGGGAAGCGCATCAGGCACGCCGACTCCTCGCAGTGCGATCCGCGGCGCAACGCGCCGACTTGCTGCTGCGCGTCTTGCCCCAGATCGTGCCCGAACTCGAGTTGCGCGCGTCGGTTCACGCGCGAGCGCCGACCAACGGCAAGAGCCATCAGCCGGCCGATCTTGGAGATCCGATCGGATGAACTCGCGCGCGCGGAGCTGGACCCGATGAGTGACGATCTGACCGATCGACTTGCGTCGGCGATTGGTCGCGACGCAGTACGACGCGATCCCACGGGGCGGGTGTGTGCCACACCGACCACGATCGATGGTGTGGCGCACCTCTTCGGCCTCGCATACGACGCGCAGTGGCGCGTCGCCGTGGCGGGGGCTGCGACCTGGCAACTCGACGATGCACCCGCCGATGTGGTGGTGTCGCTTCGCGGACTCGACGACGCTCCCGACGTGAAATCGGCTGAGGGCGTGGTCGCGGCGCGGGCTGGCGTGTCGCTCGAGGCCTTGCGACGCGCTGCGCTCGAGAGTGGTGCATGGCTACCGCTGGATCCCCCGGGCCGACCCGACCGGACGCTCGGGTCCGTTCTCGCCACCGCGACCGCGGGCCCGCTCCGCCACGGTGTCGGTCCAGTGCGTGAGCTGGTCGAGGACATCACGATCGTCACCGGCGACGGCCGCATCATGCGGTCGGCTGGTCCGGCGACACAGAGTGCCGCCGGTGTGGATCTCATCCGGTTGCACGTCGGGGGTTTCGGCGGCTTCGGCGTGATCGTCGCCGGCAGCTTGCGTCTGCGGCCCCGGCCGCGCGCTGATGTGTCGTGGATCGCGCTGGGCGATCGCGACCGGCTTACGAGCGCCGCCCGAGACATTGCAAGCCAAGGCATCACCGCGGTGGCGGTCGAGCTCCTTGCGCCCACGCTTGCGGCCCAACCTGAGTGGACCCTCGCGGTGCGATTGGTTGGCGAACCCGAAACAGTCGCCGCAGACAGCCGCCGCCTCGTAAATGTGGCCGGCGCCATCGCCTGGCAGGAGGTGCCGAGCGAGCACCGAGGCGTGCTCTGGAACAGCTCCGCACGCGCCATCACCACCGTACCGGTCACCGTACGCCTGCGTTTGGTGCCCAACGGAATTGACGACACGCTCGACCTCGTCGTCTCCCGACTCGGCGAGGGACTCATCAGTGCCGGCCCGGTGTCGGGCACGATCCGCTGGAGCGGCGATGCCGAGGCGTCGACGATTCGAGCGCTCCGCACCGAGCTCGCGTCGAGGGAGATTCCATTGACGCTGGAGCGCGCGCCATGGCATGTGCGTCGCACCGTCGGGCACGTCGGTGCGTATCGCGAAGACATCGGCGGGCAGGTGCACCGACTGCGCGACACGTTTGACCCGAAGCACGTGTTGGTGACGGCGCTCGCTGGCGAGGAAGGCGAATGACGGGTCCGCAAAACTCCGCGGCGCTGATACGCCACGTCCAGCTGACGGCATCCGAGTTCTTGTCGTTACGCGCCGGGCGACATGTGGTGTCTGTTGCCAGCGCGGTGTATCGCGTCGAAGGGCCCGGCGCGATTGCCTGCATTCAGGGCGTACTGACCAACGACGTGGTCAAGCGGGCCGGCGATGCGCTCGTTTGGGGCGCCGTGCTCACCCCGAAGGGGATGATCATCTTCGACGCATGGGTCCTGCTGGACGGCGAGACGGCAGCCTGGATCATTGTCCCGGGCCGGGCGCGAGACATTGCGTCGGCACTCTTCAAGCGCACGTTTCCGCCACGCATCGCGAAGGTGACCGATCACACGAACGACAAGATGGTGTGGTGGTTGCTGGGTGGCGGTCCGGAGGCGGTGACCGCCGCCGGGGCCTCAGCGCCCGCTGGGCCGGCGCCATTCACCGGCCTTGCGCTGGGGGACCACGAGACGGTCGCATCGCTCGCGGCCACTGGCTGGGTCGAGGCACCACCAGTATGGGCTGACGCGAGCATGCTCCTCGCCGGGTGGCCGGCGCTCGGGCGCGAGATCGACGAGAAGACGCTTCTGCAGGAAGTGCGCTTCGACGAGCTCGACGGCGTGCGCTACGACAAGGGGTGCTACACCGGGCAGGAGACCGTTGCTCGACTCCACTTTCGCGGACACGCCAACCGCGCGCTCCGTGGGGTACAGTTCGACGACGGGGCTGCGCCCCGCAGCGCGACCCTCACGGTGGACAGCAAGGACGTTGGACGCCTCACCACCGTTGCAGACATCGGCACGGCGTCGCTTGGGCTCGCAAAGATTCGGCACGAAGTGAGCACCGGTGCGACCGTCCACGCAGGCGATTCTATCGGACGCGTCGTGGCGCTGCCGTTCGGGCTACCCTGATGCACGGCGCCCCGGGCATTCAGCCCAGGGCGTCGGGGTGCATCACGAACGGTGACCAACGACCTTACGGCTTCATCTTCATCGAATCGGCCATCCGCATGCTGTCAGCCATGTGCATGCTGTCAGCCGTACGCATGCTGTCGGCCATACGCATCGAATCCATGTTCATCGCCGGCGGCGTCACGACAAGCGTCGTGTCCGTGCCGTCATCGGCCTTCTTGTCACCGCACGCTGCAACCGCAACCAGCGCAGCTGCCATGAGGAACTTCCGCATCGCCTCTCCCTTGTTGGATGATTGGTCACCGAGGCCGGTACCGCGTATCGGCCGCTTACACTCGATGCACCGCCGACCAAGTTAGGGCGCGGCGAAAATCTGTCAAGTTCGCTAACCTCCATTCCCTCAACTGCTTCCGCGCCGGGCCGGCGACCGGACCGCCAGTCAGGGGCCCTCGACCGCCACGGAGCACGCGCCGTGAGCAACGCCCATCGGACCTCACTGGAACAGCCGGAGAATCAGATGCCAGCACGCCCCACCACCCTTGGGTCCCTCCGCCAATCGCCCTGGGGAGAGGCCCCGCTCCGCGGGCGTTCAGTCCGCGACGAGATCCGGGCGAACGTCCTGCAACGCCTCGATGCTAATGATATGTTATTCCCAACTCTGGTTGGATTCGAAGACTCCGTCAGCCCGCAGGTCGTAAATGCCCTCCTTGCCAGGCACGACTTCATCCTCCTCGGCACCCGAGGCCAGGCCAAGACACGCCTGCTCCGGGCCCTCACCGCGTTCCTCGACGACGAGGTTCCGATCGTTGCCGGGAGCGAGATAAACGACGATCCGTTCGGCGCCATCTCCCGTGCGTCCCGCGACCTGATCGAGGAGCGCGGAGACGCCACCCCCATTGCCTGGCTCCCCCGTTCCCGCCGGTACGTGGAGAAGCTCGCCACGCCTGACGTAACCATCGCGGACGTGATCGGCGACCTCGACCCGATCAAGGCGGCCCGCGGAGGGCACGTGCTCGGCGACGAGCTCACGATGCATTTCGGTCTCCTCCCTCGCGCCAATCGCGGGATCTTCGCGATCAACGAACTCCCAGACCTGTCGGGCAAGATTCAGGTGGGGCTGTTCAACATCATGCAGGAAGGCGATGTCCAGATCAAAGGCTATCCGATCCGACTTCCGCTCGACGTGTTGCTGGTATTTACCGCGAACCCCGAAGACTACACCGCCCGCGGCAAGATCATCACGCCGCTCAAGGACCGGATCGGATCCGAAATTCGTACCCATTATCCGCGCACGGTAGAGGAGGGTATCACGATCACCCGGCAGGAGGCGTGGCTCGTTAGGGAAAACGGGAGCGTCGTGATCCCCGACTTCGTGACCGAGCTGGTCGAGCGGGTGGCGTTCGAGGCTCGCGACGACAAGCGGGTAGACCGCCGCTCCGGCGTCAGCCAGCGCCTTCCAATCTCACTGATCGAGATCGTCGCGAGTAACGCCGAGCGACGCGCACTCGCCGCACGCGAAGATCGCGCTGTGGCACGCGTCAGCGACGTCTACGCCGGCTTGCCGGCGATCACCGGCAAGATCGAACTCGAGTATGAAGGCGAATTGCAAGGGAGCGATGTGGTCGCGCGCGAATTGATCCGCCGCGCTGCCGGTGCGGTGTTCGTCGAGCGTTCAGGCGACGCTGATGTCGAACCGATCGTCGCGTGGTTCAACGAGGGAGGCGCGCTGAAAGTGGCCACTGATGAACGAACCGAAGTCTGCTGGCGCGGCTTCGGGCTGGTACCCGGATTGCTGCCGCTGGTCCACGAGATCGGTCTCGCAGCCCCGGACGATCACGCCACGACGGTGGCCGGGTGTGAACTGGTGCTCGAGGCGCTGGCCGCGACACAACGCATTTCACGCAGCGATGATCACGGATGGACCCGCCCGCGACCGTCGCGTCGAAGGGCTCACGACGCCGGCGGCGACTTTGGCCTGTAGTGCGTGGGCAGCGCCTCGACGATGATCGCGGCGGCGCGGTCGAGTCCCAGCCATTCGGTCTGCAAGACCAGGTGATAGCTGTGCGGGTCGGCCCAGTCGCGATCGTACCACTGCTTGTGGTAGCGAGCGCGATGGCTATCGACGTTCTTGACGCGCCGCTCGGCTTCATCTTCGCTGATGCCAAGTCGAGCCGCGACGGTTCGCACGCGATGCGCCTGCGACGCCACCAATCGGACGTGCATGGCGTCGTCACGCCGCCCGATCACCGCGACCGCCGCACGGCCCACCATCACCGCATCGCCCGCGGCGCACGCATCGGCCACGACCTGTTCGGTGATCTGCTTCAGCCGCGCTTCGTCCACTTCGGGAGAATCAATCGTCACCGGCCCGAGCACCTCGGGCGTGGACGCCACGAGCGCCCGGGCCAGCCGCTCCGGAAACGTCGCGCCGCGTTCCTCTCGCTCGGCGACCTCTTCGGGTGACAGGCCGGCGCGGCGGGCGATCTCATCGACCACCTGATTGTCGATCAGCCGCCAGCCGAGCCGTTGTGCTACCGCTCGCGCTACGGCAGCGCCACCGGCCCCATACTCCCTCGACATGGTGATCAGCATCAGGCTTCCTCCCCGTACCAGAGTCTTCGGCGCAAATACGCTGTGCCGACAAGACAGACGATCCCGTTGAGCGCAATTGACCACGATGTCCCAAGATGCTCCGCAATCCACCCGGCTTGGAACGACCCGATCGGTGCCAAACCGAGCACGACGAACGAATACACCGCCATCACGCGACCGCGAAGCTCCGGCGGCGCGGCCAACTGCAGCGCCGTCGCGGTCACGATCCCCTGACTGGCCATCGCCGCCCCCGCCGCGGCCAGCAGAATCAGAGCGAGCGTCATCTCCCGCGCCAACGACAGCAGCACGACGGTAACGCCCAGGGCGGCACCGGCCACCACTGCAGCACGGGGACGCGAGATGCGCCGCCCGATGGCACCCATGCCGAGGGCGCCAGCGGCGGCACCGATACCGACCGCCGCTGTCAGCGCGCCGTAGCCCCCTGCGCCCACGTGCAGCACATCCCGCGCAAAGACCGCGAGGATTGGTATGAAACTCCCCGCAAACACTGAAAGCAGCACCATCTGCCACGCGAGCGCGGTGAGCAGCGGACGCGACCGGATGAAACGCAGACCGGTCAAGACAGAGGGTCGGACGCTGGTCGCGCGAGGGACGTGCGTGCGCCGAATGCGCGCAAGCCCGATGAGCACCGCGACATAGCTCACGGCATTCAGTGCGAATGCGGCACCAGCGCCAGCTACCGCCACCACGATGCCCGCGATGGCCGGGCCGACCACTCGCGCGAGGTTGTACGTGGTCGAGTTGATTGCCGCCGCAGACACCAGGTCGTCGGCCGGCACAAGTTCGACCAGAAACGCCTGGCGCGCCGGCACCTCGAACGCTGTTGCGATGCCGAAGACCACGGCCAGGGCCCAGATCCACTCAACCGTGATCTGGCCTGTGAATGTCAGCACCGCCAGCGCCGCAGCTTCGAGCAGCATGATCGTCTGCAGCACCATGATGAAACGGCGCTTGTCCACGCGGTCGGCGACCACGCCGCCGTACAACGTGAACAGCAGGATCGGCAACGTCGCCATCGTCGTGGTGAGGCCAACGGCAAAGGCCGACCCGGTCAGCTCGAGGACGAGCCAACCCTGCGCGATCGACTGCATCCAGGTGCCGACGAGCGAGATGCTTTGTCCACCGAGGAATCGGCGGAAATCGGGGTGACGGAGCGCCCGGAAAGGCCCCTCGGCCATGCCGGTACGAAAGTCACGGAGGGGCTGCAGGCCACGATGGATCCAAGTGCCGGATGAAAGCAGGGTCACGTTGCGAAGGTAACCAAGTAGCTTGAGCTGAGCGGCGACAGGAACGCTACCATGCGCTACACCACCTACGCGAAGTACGTTGCCGGGCTCGCCGATCAGGTGAACCTGCAGGCACTGCTCGATCAGCTCGGCGACTTCCTGCTGCAATCGGGATTCAACGGCACGCCATGGTGGGGCGAACCGGGTGACACCGACGACAACCGCTCGCTCGATGACTTGCGTGACGCGATCCTCCGGGCCCTGATGGAATCGGGCCAACTCACACCCGACATGCTGACGTTGCTGCGCGGCGAGTCCACCGGTGACGAGGCGCGCGACGCAGCAGTCACGCGTGAGCTGGCCGACCTCCTCGACAAGATCGTGCAGCGCCTGGTGGACGAAGGCTATCTCACGCTCGGCGCGAATCCGTCCGCACCAGGCGCCCCGACTGGCATGTCGTCAGCGGGACAGGCACGCGACGCTGCCCGCACCGTGCGCTTCGATGTGGCCGCCAAGGGCGCCGACTTCCTTGGGTACCGCACCCTCAAGGAATTGCTCGGCGCGCTGGGCAAGTCCGCGGTTGGCGCGCACGAGACATCACACCTCTCTACCGGCACCGAGGCCGAGGCGGCGAGCCGCCCGTTCGAGTTCGGCGACGTACTCAACCTCGACGTGCCGGCCACGCTCACCAGTGCCATCGCGCGCCACGGCCTGGGCATCCCGATCGAACTCGACTCCCGCGATCTCATGGTGGTGCAGTCGGAGTACCGATCGTCCGCCGCGACCGTGCTGATGCTCGACTGCTCGCACTCCATGATCCTCTACGGTGAAGATCGCTTCACACCCGCCAAGCGCGTCGCACTCGCACTCACCCACCTGATCCGCACCCAGTTTCCGGGCGATTCCATCAGGGTCGTGCTGTTCCACGACTCGGCGGAGGAAATCCCGATTGGCGCACTCGCCAATGTGCAGGTCGGTCCGTACCACACCAACACCGCCGGCGGCCTCGCGCTGGCCCGCCGAATCCTCGCATCACAACGCCAGGACATGAAGCAGATCGTGATGATTACCGACGGCAAACCTTCCGCACTCACACTGCCCGACGGCCGGCACTACATCAACTCAGCGGGACTCGACCCGAGGATTCTGCAGGCCACGTTTGCAGAAGTGGCAGCGTGCCGACGGAGCGGCATCATGATCAACACGTTCATGCTGGCGCGCGATCGACAGTTGGTGGAGTTCGTCAAGCAGGTCTCGCGCATCTGCCGCGGCAAGGCGTACTTCGCGAGCCCGGTGACGCTGGGGGAGTTTTTATTGATGGATTTCTTGAAGGGGAAGACGGTGAGGGGGTGACCAGTCCGACGGCCACCCATCATCACCGATACACCACCGTCTTCACCCGTCTCCCCGATGGCAACGTCGCATTCG
>JANMSC010000109.1:0-2022 GCA_031388885.1 Gemmatimonadales bacterium
AGCAAGCAGCGGGATGTTGTGGGCGACGCCTTCGAACTCCTGGTAGCGGATCGCCGGGTTGGTTTCCCGCATCCGCGCGGCGGTCCGGGGCGAACCTCGGTGGAATTGCCAGCCCGACTCCTGCCCTTATACTCACAGTCCGATAAGCCCGGCACCCGCGAACCAGTCCCGCTTTCGGTATCGCCGGTTCTTCGGCATGAGTCGGAGCGCTCCGGTCCGCGATTACGAGTGAGCGCGAGTCGCCGAGTCGGCCGGCCGGGAACGCAGTTCGGCGTTGTGGTTCGTGTTGGGTCCAGCGGTACACGTGCGCTCTTCACGGGTGTCCGTTGGAGTGCGCCCGGAGGAGGTCGTGTACGATCTTCATGGTGTTCAAGACGGACCACGATGGATGCGTGTCGGTCGGTGGTCCAGTGTTGGGGTGCGTGGATGACATCGCGCGCGGGGGGAGCTGGTGACGATCTCGGTACCGCGGTGAGGGAGTGTCAGTTTGTGGGCACGGGGCGGCGCGATGTCAGATCCGACCCGCGTCGCGTATCCAACGACATGGCTGGCCCGCATGTCGAACAAGATTCTTGTCGTTAGGCGAAGGAGGATGACGATGGTCGTCAATCAGGATGGTGCGGGCGGAAGCGTGCCGACCGGACACCAAATCATCGGAAAGTGGTACAACGGCCTCGGCAACGGCCTATACATTCGCTATCAGTTCACCGAGGTCAGTGCCTATTCCTACTCGACTCCTTTGAAGGAGTTCTCCGGAACGTTCACCGTCGAAGGCGACCGACTCACACTGAGACCGTCGGACGGGGCTCCCGAGGACTTGACGTTCCGGTTCGAATGCATCGGGCGCGGAAGCTTCTCGGAGTACATGACCCTGAAGAGCACTGAGACGCTCCTCGAAACACCTTTCGTCCGCGACCCGACCGATCCAGGACAGCGCTGCATGTGACGATCCACGACCGCAGGCTGTCTGATGTCGCTCGCCAGGGTGATGGGACATTGGCCGTCAGCCGGCAATTCTGATGGTTACCCGCACATCCATCCTCGTGTGGTCACGGATTGGTCACGGATTTCTCACAACAGGGCGATATCACACAACATCAGCCGGATTGGTAGCGGCGCGAATATGCCTCCTGACCTGCACGTATTGGCATGAGTCGACACGCAGTGACACAGAACGACACGCCGAGATTCGGGTTCGATTCCCATCCACCTCCGCCAACAATGTGCAGGTCAGAGCCTATTTCTGGGTGAAGCGTGCACGCGGCGCGTGTACATCGACGAAGTCCCTCGCGGCGGCCCTTCCGCTCGTCGGCTGGCGCGCCGACCTGCCCGGGGTTTGGTGCCGACGTGTGAGTGCTTCCGCTCGAGCACGCGCGGCGCTGTGTTAGATGACTTGCACGCTGACGCGATCAGCGTGAGCTGCGAGCGCCTCGATGTCGGCTCGGTCCCCGGTGAGGACCGTGCCGCCTGGCTCGGCGATCGCCACCACGAATGCGTCGACGGCCGAGCCGGTGCGAGCGAGTCGGCGGAGTTCAGCTGCTCGGCGGGCGACGCCTAAGCTGACGTTCGATTCGATGATGCACGTCTTCAGAAAGCGCTGGGTGTTGACATCGCGACCGGTATCGCCGTACAGCGACTCGACGAGCACCATCGTCGGCACCAGCGGTGGCCACAACCCCTGCGCCGTCAATGCCCGGATGAGCGAGACGGACGTCTTCGTACGCGCTGCGAGGCGCGAGAGTCCGCCGCTGTCGAGAACGAGCACGCTCAGCTGACTCGATCGAGTGCTCGGCCACGGATGCGTCGTGCGATGGCGTCGGCGTGCGACTGCTGTCGCGTGCTCGGGTCTCCCACCTCCGCCACGAGCTCTTCGAGGCCAGCACCCATCATGGGTCATGGTTGGCTGGCGACCGCCAGGCGTTCTCCGGCCACGCACGAAGAGGGCGGAGACACGAGGTTCGGCCGGTCCGGTCACTGCTCGCCGAGGTAGGCGCGACGAACGCTGTCGTCGTTCGCGAGTTC
>JANMSC010000133.1:0-1772 GCA_031388885.1 Gemmatimonadales bacterium
CTCCACATTCCGCGCCCACGCTTTTAGCTTTGTCCCCGCCCCTGGTCCGAAGGGCGTCGGCGCGTGAACCGCGTCAGGACCTTGCCGGTAGCAGCGCTAAGCGATGTCCGGTGTCGCTTCGGGTAGCCTGGGGTATTTGCATTTCCTTCCGCGCGGGATCGCCTCGATGTCCATCGCATTAGCCCGCCGCTACCGGCCGCGCCGGTTCGCCGAACTCCTCGTTCAGGATCATGTTGCCGCCGCGCTCCGTGGAGCGGTCGCCAAGGGACGCGTCGGACACGGCTACCTCCTCACCGGGCCGCGCGGCGTGGGCAAGACGACCGCCGCGCGCATCCTGGCAATGGCGCTCAATTGCGAGCGCCTCGTTGCCGACACCCCCGCGGGCGAGCCGTGCGGCGAGTGCCCTTCATGTCTCCGCATCTGGAACGGGTCGGCGACGCTCGACGTGGTCGAGATCGACGCGGCGTCGAACCGTGGCGTCGACGATGCGCGCGACCTGCGCGAGCGTGCGATGTATGCCGCCTCGCAGCCGGGGCACCACAAGGTGTACATCGTGGACGAAGCGCACATGCTTACGCGTGAGGCGTGGAACGCGCTGCTCAAGATCCTCGAGGAGCCGCCTCCGGGCGTGGTGTTCGTGTTCGCGACGACCGAACCACAGAAGATTTTCAACACTGCTGCACCGGTCATGTCCCGGCTGCAGCGATTCGATTTTCGTCGAATCGGCGCCGCTGCCATTCGGCAGCGGTTGCGCGCCGTGCTGGTCGCCGAGGGGCTCGATGCGACCGACGACGCATTGCTGCTGATCGCGCGGCACGCCGATGGAGGCATGCGCGACGCGCTCTCGGTGCTCGATCAGTGCCTCTCGTTCGGCGAGGGACCGGTCACGGCGGAACGGGTCCGTGACGTCCTCGGACTGGTGGACGATGAGGTGTTTGGCGCGATCCTCACGCTGGTGGCCGATCGGCGACCGGCGGATGTCTTCCCGGTGCTCGACCGGCTCATGGATGCCGGAGCCGACCTCGCCGAGTTCGCGGGCGGACTCGCGGAAGTGCTCCGCGCGCTGGTGATGGTGCACTACGGCAGGCAGGCCGAAGGGCTTCCCGAATCGACCCGACAGCTCATCGCGCACGCGGCCGAGCGGCTGGCGCCAGAGGACGCGGTCAGGATGCTCAAGTTGCTTGCCGACGCAGAGACCGGCATTCGTCGCAGCGGCAATCCGCGACTGGTGGTCGAAACGTTGCTGTTGCGCTGGGCGATGATGGATCGCGCGGTGGAGCTCCGTGCACTGCTTTCCGGGGCCGTACCCTCCGCAGCGCCTCAAGCCGCGCCGATAACTAGTAGAGCCCCGGAGGGTACCGACGGGGTCTTGTCTGCCCTGATCGGACCCCCGGGTGCGCAGTCGCGCAGCGATGGGGCCTTGGCGACCCCGATCGATGCTCGTCCTGTGGTGGGTGCGTCCGCGGCCCCGATCTTCTCGGTGCCTCAGACGACCGACGGAATTCGAGCCGCCTGGCCAGAAATCGTGGCGGCCGCGGCTCGCCATAGTGCGATGCTGGGCCAGGCGCTGCAGCATGCCCTTCCGCGGATCGATGCGCCGGGGACCGTGGTGCTCGCGTTTGGTCCCGACACCGCGATGCTGCAGGAGGGTGTCGAACGGCAACGGGGTACGGTGGAGTCGGCAATTTCGGCCCGCATGGGCGCGACCGTCAACATCCGACTTGACCAAGGCCGAACGGTTGATCCGGCGCAGAAGCGCCAGGGCGGACGGC
>JANMSC010000177.1:0-2101 GCA_031388885.1 Gemmatimonadales bacterium
CACCGCGGACCCAGACCGGTGCAAAGTCATCCTCGATGCGGCGCTTGAGGGTGCGCGCGAGCTTGGTCACGGTCCAGGCATCGTCAGCCCCGCTCACTGCTGCGCTCGCATTGCCGTCGCCGCCTGCACGGTGTTCACGAGGAGCATCGCGATGGTCATCGGACCGACGCCGCCCGGAACGGGCGTGATTGCGCCGGCCACTTCGCTTACGGCGTCGAACGCGACGTCGCCGGCAATCCGATAGCCCTTGGGGCGCGACTCGTCAGTCACGCGATTGATCCCGACATCGATCACGGTTGCCCCCGGCCGAACAGCTGTCGGTCCGATGAACTCGACGCGACCAATCGCGACGATGAGGATGTCGGCCGTGCGGCACACGGTGTCGAGGTCGCGGGTTCGCGAGTGCGCGATCGTGACCGTGGCGTTGCCGCCAGGGCCGCGTTGTACCAGCAGGTTGGCCATCGGGCGCCCGACAACGTTCGACCGGCCGACGATCACGGCGTGCGCCCCAGCCGTCTCGATGTGCTCACGCACCAGGAGCTGCTGGATTCCGTACGGCGTGGCGGGTCGAAAGCCGGTCGGATCGCCGAGCACCACCTTGCCCACGTTCATCGGATGAAAGCCGTCAACGTCCTTCACCGGGTCAATCCTGCTGAGCACGCGGTCGGCGCGGATGTGGGACGGGATCGGCAGCTGGCAGAGAATGCCGTGGATCAACGGATCGGCGTTGAGTCGGTCGACTGCGGCCAACAGCTGCGCCTCGGTGACGTCGGCGGGCAGCGCGACCGTTTCCGAATGCATGCCGGCCTCGACGCAGGCCCGCCCCTTTGCCCGCACGTAGATCTGCGACGCGGCGTGGTCGCCCACGACGACGACCGCAAGTCCCGGTACGACGCCCTGTCGTGCCAGTGCGGCCACCTGCATCGCGACTTCGGTCCGGATCGTGGCGGCGACCGCGGTGCCGTCGATCCGCCGTGCCGTCACTTCGCGATGTCCGTCGCGCGCGTTTCGCGAATCACCGTGACCCGGATCTGGCCGGGATACTGCAGCTCGCTTTCGATCCGGCGAGCGATCGATTCCGACAACGCCTGAGCCTGCGCGTCACCGACCTGCTCGGGACGCACGATGACGCGCACCTCGCGGCCGGCCTGAATCACCGTGCATTTCTCCACGCCGGGACTCTCGCACGCAATTTCTTCGAGCCGGGTGAGGCGTTTCATGTAACTCTCGAACGCTTCGCGTCGCGCCCCGGGACGTGAGCCACTGATCGCATCGGACGCCTGCACCAGCACCGACTCGGTGCTGTCGTGCGGTACGTCGTCGTGATGCGCCTCGATGCAGTTGATCACCGCGGCGCTCTCGCCGTACTTGCGTGCCATCTCGACGCCGAGCTGGACGTGCGTGCCCTCATGGTCGTGCGTCAACACCTTGCCGACATCGTGCAGCAGTCCGCCGCGCCGCGCCAGGGTCACGTCGACATGCAGCTCCGCGGCCATCATGCCAGCGATCCACGCCACTTCCTTCGAGTGTTCGTACAGATTTTGCCCGTACGACGTCCGATACCGCATGCGTCCGACGAGCTTCACGAGTTCGGGGTGCAGGCCATGCACGCCGACGTCGTGGGCGGCCTGTTCGCCGAGTTCGACCAGCTGCCCCTCGAGTTCGGCGCGCGCCTTGACCACCACTTCCTCGATGCGACCCGGATGAATCCGGCCATCGGCAACGAGCGCCTCGAGCGCGCGACGAGCCGTTTCGCGGCGGATCGGGTCGAAGCACGACACCACCACGGTGTCGGGCGTATCGTCGATGATCACATCAACGCCGGTCGCGAGCTCGAAGGCACGAATGTTCCGTCCTTCACGTCCGATGATGCGTCCCTTCATCTCGTCGGTGGGAAGTGCCACCGCGGCGACGGTGGTTTCGGCGGTGTGCTCTGCCGCAAGCCGCTGCGTCGCCATCGCGATGATTCGGCGCGCGTCTTTCTCAGCGTCGCGGCGGGCCTTCTCCCTGATGTCGCGAGCGATCGCAGCAGCCTGCGTGCGCGCTTCGTCCTCGACTTGCTGGCGAATCTCACGGGCCGCGTCCTCGGCCGTGAGCGCGG
>JANMSC010000193.1:0-2256 GCA_031388885.1 Gemmatimonadales bacterium
ACCGCGTCGCAATCCAGCGCCATGCACCAGCCGATGCCGGCCACCGCTCCCCGCACGGCGGCGACCACCGGTTTCACGATGTTTGCGAGGTTGCGCACCATGCGCTGCGCGAGCTTCAGGAGCTGCTGTCCGCTGGCTGCCGTGAAGTCACCCATCTTGCTGACGTCGCCGCTGGCGCAGAAGGCCTTGCCCGCGGCGCGCAGCAGCACCGCGCGCACCGCCGGGTCGCGCGCGGCGGTCTCGAAGTACGCACACAGCGCCTCGCGCATTTCGACCGTCAAGGCGTTCATCTTCTCGGGGCGATCGAGGGTGATGATCGCCACCGCATCGCGCAGCTCGTAGTTGACGTTCATGGCCAGGTTCCGGTGAAAGATGGAGCGTACTTATTATTATGGGCGAAGGCGGTCGTGCCTTCCGCCACGTCCTGCGAGGATTGCAGCAGGCGCAGCATGATCTGCTCCAGGCGTATGGCGCTGCAGTGCTCGGCTTCCAACGCGTTCATGCGCTGGGGGCGAAGGTATGCCGGCAGCCTATGCGCGCCTTGGGACGCACCTGCCTCATAGGTCGAGCACCAGCGGCGCATTGGGAAATGCCTTGCAGAGAGCGGATATCGCGGCGAGGTGCCGGGTCATTCGCCGGCGCGCAGCTTCGGCATCTTGGGCGACGATGCCCTCGAGGATGCGGCGATGGGCCTGCATGACCAGCTTGCGCACGTCGTCGGTGGCGAAGTTCTTGATCGCCGAGGCCTTGTACACCATGTTCGAGATCGAGAACAGGAACGCGCGCAGGAGATCGTTGTGGCTCGCGGCGGCGATGGCTATGTGCCAGTTGACGTTCTCACGCAGAAACAGCGGAGTGTCTGCAAAAGCTCTCTCCACCCGTTCGGTGGCCTCGACCAGTTGCTGCAGTTCCCCGGCGGTGCGGTTCTGCGCGGCCAGGGCAGCCAGCGACGGCTCCACGGCTTCCCGGGTTTCCAAAAGAGACAGCAGGGTGATGCCGCGACCGTGCACGAACAGAGAGATCGAGCGGCCGAGCGACTCATGGTTGGGCTGATTCGCGACCGAACCACCGAACCGTCCGGGCCGGGTTGTGACGAGGCTCTCGGATACCAGAATGCGCAGCGCCTCGCGCACCGAGGAACGGCTCAAGCCGGTTTGCGCGATGAGGTCCCGCTCCACCGGGAGCGGCGCCCCGGGAGGCAGGGCGCCACTCAGGATCTGACGCCGCAGTTCACCCGCCAGCACATCCGAGGTTTTCTGCGCCACGATCGGTGAGAGCTTCAGCTGGATCAATTTGGGCCTTTACAAGATGCGATCTAATTGTTTATCATACGACAATTAAATTATTAGACCATTGCCTGAGAGCCTCCTGGTGATCAAGACAACGCGCCCACAGGAACATCCCCACGTACTGCTGATCACGATCGATCAGCCACCGCTCAACGCCATGACACTGGCGGCGCACCGTGATCTGCTGGCGGCGTTGCGTTCGGTAGACGAGGATTCCGACATCCGCTGCGTCGTCCTTACCGGCGCGGGTGAACGGGCCTTTGTCGCCGGGGGCGACGTGGGGGAGCTTGGAGCGATGGATGCGGCGTCGGCGCTCGACCGCACCCGCGTGATCCGGCAGGTGTTCGATGCGATCCGCCGGAACCGCGTGCCGGTGATCGCCGCCGTCAACGGTTATGCGCTCGGTGGCGGCCTCGTCATGGTGTGCCAGTGCGACATCATCATCGCCGCCGACACCGCCACTTTCGGGTTGCCGGAGATCAATGTCGGCGTCATGGGTGGAACCAAGCCGCTTTCACGCGTCGTTCCGGAGAAGCTCATGCGCTGGATGGCGCTGACCGGCAAGCGCGTGGATGCGGCTTACCTGGAGCGTCTCGGCGTCGTCCGGCAAGTGGTTCCAAGGGAACAGGTGGTGGAGGCAGCGCTGCGGATGGCCGACGATATCTGCGCCAAGAGCCCCGCCAGCGTGCGCCTGATGAAGGAGGTCATCAACCTCACGGAGGAGATGAACCGCGACGACGGCTACCACGTGGAAACGTATGCGACGGCCATCATCTCGACGCACCCAGACTCCAAGGAGGCCGCTCAGGCCTTCCGGGAAAAAAGGCCGGCGGCCTTTCAGAAGAACTGACAGGAGGAGGACAGCATGACGGAACGAGTGGGGCTGCACTGTCCCTTCGATCAGTTAAGTTCAACGGCGACGCAATCGGGCCACCTCGAATGCAGAGGGCTCGCTTGATCCGGCACG
>JANMSC010000294.1:0-2911 GCA_031388885.1 Gemmatimonadales bacterium
CCGGTCTCGCTCGCCCATTGCCAGAGCAGGAACCGATCATCGAGCACCTTCCGCACGATCGTCTCGCCCTTGATCGTCTTCGCCTCCGTGGTCGCCGTTGGTTTGTACTCGGTGGTCGATTCCCAGCGGCCAACCCAGCGATCGAAGATCAGGTTTTTTTCGGTCGGCATGACGGCGCGCGGCGCGGGCACTGCGGGCGGTGTCGCGGAACTCCCCACGCGCATCTGCAACCACGCTGGCAGGCTGAAGTCGACGAGTTCGGGCGCGACGGCCTGATGTTGCAGAGTATCGTCGATCCGTTTCCAAAACGCCTGCTTCAGTTGCGGGTCGTGGATCGTCAGCTTGCCGGAGCGTTCGGCGTCTTGGATCAGCTTTTGAAACGCCTCGGCCGGTTCCATGCTGATCTGCATTCCGACAACTTTACCGCCGTACTTCTTGTAAATCGCCGCTTTGCACCGCAGCGGCAGCAGTTCGGAATACGCGAGCGCCGCCGGCACGGTTTTGTGTTCCAGGGCGTATAAACTTCCCCGCTCTTGCCCTTGCAGCGTCAGCCGTTCCAGCCACGGGAGGTTGGGTGCGGCGAGCTTACGGCGCACGTCATCCAGCCGGGCTTGGGCCTTGGGTTCGTCGAACGGCGGCGTGGGAGGGAGAACCTTGCCGCCCTGGCCCGCGCCAGCCCGCATCCTTTCCCAGAAGGTGTCGATTTCCGTCTGTGTCAGCGTCAGCGATTGCGGATCGACGCAATCATTCATCAGCACGCCGAGGACAAGACTATGCAGACCGACCTCGACGGCCCCGATGCCGTTGTTGGGACTGAGGCAGTCACGGGCGAGGACAGGTTGGTCCAGCAGCGTCGCAACGGGAGTGGCCTCATTTCCGACGATGGCAGGAGGCGGAGTCGTGCGCGGAGTGGTTGGCGTTGCAGGGGACGGAGTAGCGGCATTCGGCGCGGTGTTGGTTCCGCAACCGGTCAGCGTGAGAATGCAGACGAGAGCCAAAGAAAATCGTTTGGGCATGTGAGATTCTCCAGAGGGCGTGAGTCGAGAACGGTTATTGGGTTCTGTATTGCACAAGGCGAGCGAGGCGGCATCAGCCCCGCTCACCTTGAACGAGTTAGGGAAGTTCTCGGCCACAATCCCAGATACGGACTGTCCCGCCATCGCCGCTGCTGACGAGCCGCCGACCATCATGGCTGAACGCGAGCGACATGGTTCGTCCCTTCTGTCCGCTCAGCGTGAAAATCTGCTGGCCCGATTCCACCGACCAGAACCGGATGTTCGTGTCCGCACAACCTGCCACGAGCCGCTGGCTGTCCGGGCTGAAACGGACACAATAAATTCCGCCCGGATCGGTCGTCGAAAACTTCACCTTGCCCGTCGCCGCATCCCACACCGTCAGGCGAAGCGTTTTGCTCACGGCGGCAATCCTGCGCCCGTCGCGGCTGTACGCGACACAGTGGATCGCACCTCCACCGGCCTGCGCGGACCAATGGCGTTGCTCGCGGTTCCAGAGTTCAATCGTGCCTTGCTCATCACCGCTCACGAGCGTCGTGTTGTCCGGACCGAACGCGACCGCCGTGATCGTCGATCCCGTCCGATTGATCGTCGTGCTCGGAAGTCCGGTGGCCGCATCGACCAGGCGAATCGTCGCCCCGAACCCCGCTGCGAGCCGCTGGCCGTCGGGGCTGAGCGAGATGCTGTCGGACGCACGTGTGCCGCCTCCGATCCGCCATACTTCTCGACCCTGCGGCACATCCCACAGCCGGATCGAGCTGTCCCAGCTCGTGCTCAGAATCCGCTCGCCCGACGGATGAAACGCAACCGTGCTGACGTAGCCGGTGTGGCCGACGAACTCACGAATTTGTTCGCCCGTCAATGCGTTCCACAGCACCACTTTTTGACCGGTGCCGGTAACGACGCGCGTCCCGTCAGGACTGAACCCGACCGTGTAGACCCATTCGTTCTGGGGCAGTTCGCGCGTGCGATCGACCGGCACCGTCTCCCAAATCGGCACGCTGCCGTCCGCGTCGCCGCTGACGAGGACACCGACCTTTCGGCTGAACGCAATCGGGCTTTGGTTCGTCGTTGATCCCTTGAACGAGGTGAGTTCAGACGCAGTGCGGGCGTCCCAACTCTTCAGCAAACCATCCATGTCGATCCCGAGAATCCGCTGGCCATCAGCGCTCCATGCAACATGCCGGGCGCGGAACGGGATGCGGAGCATTTCTTGCCCCGTGGTCGCGTCCCACAGTTGAATGCTGCCCAATGCCACGTTACTGGCAACGACGGTGCTGCTCGCGAGTTGTGTGCCGTCGTCGTGGAAGACAACGTCCGTGATCATTCCGTCCAAGTTCGGCACATGCAATCGCTCCTCGCCACTGACCAGATCGAACACGCGCAGTTCGCTGTGCCCCGCAGACGTTGATAGCCCGCACGCCAGTCGCCGGCCATCGCGGCTGATGGCAATGGCGAGAGGGGTCGCCGAGCCGGGTAGTGCGATTGAACGCTGCTCGCGCCCCGTTTTCACGTCCCACAGGCGGACGGTTCCGTCACGGTTCCCCGTGACGATCGTCAGACCGTTGGGCAGAAACCGGAGACTTGACGCGGACAGAGCCGAAACCGGATGCGTCGTGACGACCTGCTCGACCTGGCCCGACGCCACCGTCCAGATTCGCAGCTTGCCGTCGGACGAAATTCCGGCGAGGCGTTCGTGGTCGGAACTGATGGCGAGCTTCGTGACGTATTGGCCTTCGGTATCGAGCGTGCGAAGCGACTGACCGTTCTCGCCGTCCCACAGCTTCACTGTTTTGTCGCGGCTGGAACTGGCGACGAGCCAATCGTCGTCGCTCAAGGCGACCGCCAAGACCGGTTCCGCGTGGCCCTTCAGTCGCGTCCGCATCGACTGCCCGAGT
>JANMSC010000238.1:0-20222 GCA_031388885.1 Gemmatimonadales bacterium
GTCGCGTGCGACACCGGCACGGAGCAAGTCAAACTCGGCCGCGTTACCGATTTCGCGCGCGAGGCGCGTGTCACCGAACGCGCGTTCGGCCTGCACGAACGATGACTCGGCGATCTGCGCGAGGCGATCGGCGAGCTGGGCGTCGAAGTACGCCTGCGTCGCGTCGAGGACAGCCTGCGTACGGGCAGCATCAAGTGCGACCTCGGCTCGCTCGCGCGCGGCGGCGGCGGCGCGACGCTGCCCGCCAAGACGTGGGTTGAACAATGCTTGCGACCCGGAAACGCCAAAGTTGTAAATATTCTCGCGGCCGAATGGCAGCTTGGAGAAATCGATTCCGGACCCACCGTTGGAGGCGCAATCGAGTCCGCGCTCGAGCGAATCGAGCCGCTCCGCGATCGGCAGATGCGGGTTCGGCGCGAACCGCTCGCAGCCCGTGGGTGCCGGAATCGAATCGTCCGGGCTGTCGGTGTCGAAACCAGAGAACTGGCTGGCGAGGGTACGGGTGTAGGTCACGGCGCCGCTGATCTGGGGCAACAGCCCGCTGCGGGCACGCATCTCGTCGGAACGCGCGCGCAACACGCCGGCCCGTGCGAGCCCAACGCGCTCGCTCGCAGAATCAGCACGCGCCAGCGCATCGGCGAGCGACAGGCGAATCCCTGTCGGGCCCTGTGCCGCAATCGGTGCGGCGGGAACAGCGAGGGCGAACGCAGCGATCACGAGAAGGCGCTTCACGCCACCTCCGTCGCGCCGAGGCCGCGCAAGATCAGGTCGATGAACATCTCGATCGCCTCTGGGGCCGACAAGGGGTGGTTCTGCGGGATCACGTCCCGGGTCATCGCATCCATGAACATCGCATTCATCAGCATCACCAGCGCCGCCTCGATCGATCCGTGATGCCCGAGCAGGCCGCGCCCGCGCGCAGTGTTCAAGTACCGGACTCCGTCGGCGAACGCCACCAATCCTCCCTCGCACACACTCGGCGTGAGTTCCGGGCGATCTTCAAGCTCGGCCATGCAGGCGCGAATGATCCCGCGTCGCTCCGACACCGCGCGGTGGTGTTGCATGGCCCACCCGGTGAGTTCGGTCCGAAGGTCGCCAGGTTCGGCGGGTAGCAACGGCATGGTGTCGTCGCGGGAAGCACAGCGAATCGCCTCGAGGAGGAGGGTTTCCTTCGAGCCGAACTGGCGGAAGATCGTGACCTCATTGACCCCGGCCGCCTCCGCGATCCGGCGGGTGGTCGTACCCCGCCAGCCATGGTCGGCGTAGAGCCGGGCGGTCACATCGAGGAGATCGGTGCGGGTAGACATCGGCGCACACTCTACTGTCAGGGTACGTGGGCGTGCAAGTAGGTGCTTGCAAACCGTTACACAACGCAACGGCTGCGGCCGTCAGGCCGCGGCACAATCGGATCGAGGCGCCGTTGCAGAACAATCAACACCGTTCCATGGGCGCGGGCGTTGCCGCGGCCTGACGGCCGCAGCAGATGTCCCTGCGCCAACCCGCGTAGTTTGTTCGCAGACGCCCACCCGTCTCGATCCCCGGAACCGTTCGATGTGGCAACGTGCCTACCATGCCTGGGAGAGCCCCAATCTCCTCGGCCGCAAGATGGAAATGGTCGTCCTGGGGCATGCCGGCGCGAAGGTGCTGGTGTTTCCGACATCAATGGGACGCTACCACGAGTGGGAAGACCGGCGGATGTGCCAGGCGCTCGGCCCCCACCTCGCCAATGGCTGGCTCCAGATGTACTGCGTTGCGACCGCCGACGACGTCAGCTGGTACGACGACGCCGCGCATCCGCATCAACGGGCCGAGTGGCACGAACGCTACGACGCATACCTGCGCGATGAAGTCCTGCCGTTCATGCACCGGCAGAACCCCGACCCATTCCTGATCACTGCTGGTGCATCCTTCGGGGCGTATCACGCCATCGCGTTCGGCTGTCGTCATCCACACCTGGTGGGACGCATTCTCGCGATGAGCGGACTGATCGACATCAAGCGGCTCACGAGCGGGTACAGCGACGACGCAGTTTATGCCTGCAATCCTGCCGACTTCATGCGTCACGAGCACGACCCGTCGCGCCTTGATGCGTTCCGTCGGATGGACATCATCCTCGCCGTGGGGCGGGATGACACCCTGCGCGCCAACAACGAGGACTTCTCGCACACGCTGACGCAGCGCGGAATCGGCAACGCCATCCGCCTGTGGGATGGCTGGGCGCACGACTGGCCCTGGTGGGAGCGGATGGTGCAGCTTTACATCGGTGGACACGACTGAGGATCACATGAACAAGAATCATCACGAGGTACGTCGGATCGGCATCCTGGTCGGACGCGAATGGTCGTGGCCGCCCGCGTTCATCGATGAGGTGAACGGCCGCGACGCTGGCGTCGTCGCGGAGTTCGTCCGGCTCGGCGCGCCCAGCCTCGACGACGAGATTCCCTACGCCGTAGTGATCGACCGGATCTCGCATGAGGTGCCGTTCTACCGTACCTGGCTCAAGCACGCGCTGGTCAAAGGGGTGCGGGTGTTCAACAACCCGCTCATGTGGACCGCCGACGACAAGTTCTTTGGCGCCACACTCGCCGAAGCCAACGGGATCCGCTCGCCTCGCACGGCCGTACTCCCGAACAAGGACTACGTGCCCGGCATCAAGCACGATGAGTCGCTGCGCAACCTCGTGCATCCGCTCGATTGGCAGGCGGTCATCGATCACGTCGGATTGCCGTGCGTCCTGAAGGACGCGCACGGTGGGGGCTGGCGCGACGTCTATGTCTGTCACTCTATCGAGGAACTGCTCTATCAGTTCGATCGCTCGGCCCTGCTCACGATGATCGTCCAGGAATTCATCGTATGGGACGAATTCGTTCGCTGCATCTGCATCGGCGGCGAGCACATCCAGCCGATCAAATACGACCCGAAGGAGCGCAAGTATCACGATGCCGACGACTTTCTCGAGCCGAAGCTTCGCGAGACCATCATCAAGCAGGCTCGCACGCTTTGCCGGGCCCTGCGCTACGACATGAATTCGGTCGAGTTCGCCGTCCGTGATGGTGTGCCATATGCGATCGACTTCATGAACCCAGCGCCCGACTTCGATGTCAATTCCATTGGCCAGAAGTGGTTCGACTGGGTGGTGCACACCATGGCCGATGTCGCTATCGAGATGGCCCTCGAAGACCGTGACCTACCGAAGCCGAAAGCCTCGCACCTCTTTCGGGGACACGGGACGAAGGACAGGTGATGCTGGATCCGGTCGCCGCGTGGAACGACGGGCTCGATCCCGCCCTGGCCCAGGAGTCGGGCGAGTGGCTCGAGGCACGCCAACGTGAGCGTGGGCTCGCGTTTGGCGACCGGCCGCTCTGCACCGTGCTGCGCCCACGGTTTCTCCGCACGGCAGAGTACGACGCGCTCCGCGTCGCATCGGCGTCGCTCCTCGGCGCATTCCGTACGGCGGGGGCGGCCGCGGTGGCCGACCCAGGCTTTCGGACGCAGTTTCGGCTGACCGACTGGGAAAACGTCCTGCTCGAGCGCTCGCCGGTGCTGCACGTTGCCGCGCCGCTGTCGCGTCTTGATGCATTCATCGATCCTACCGACGGCATCGCCAGGATCACCGAGTACAACGGCGAGACGCCCGCAGGCCCAGGGTACAGCGACGTCCTCGCCGAGGTCTTCCTCGCACTGCCGGCGATGCGCGGATTCGCCGAATCCTGGTCGGTGCGACCACTGCCGGTGCGACCGCACCTGTTGAACGTGCTGCTTGAGACCTGGCATCGGTTTCGTGGCACCCGTACCCTGCCGTCAATCGCGATCGTCGACTGGGACGACGTACCAACCGTCAGCGAGTTCGTCATCTCGCGCGAGTATTTCCTCGCGATGGGGTGCGCCTGCGTGATCACGACACCAGGTGCCTTGACGTATGAGGGCGGCATCCTCCGCGACGCCGACGGTACGATCATCGACCTCATCTACAAGCGCGTGCTCATTCACGAGCTGGTCGAGCAGGAAGGCCTCGAGCATCCGCTCGTGCGGGCAGTGTGTGACGGCGCGGTCTGCCTGGTGAATCCGTTTCACTGCAAACCGCTGCACAAGAAGGCGTCGCTCGCGGTGCTCTCCGACGAGAACAACGCCGAGCGGTTCAGCGGAGCGGAACGCGCCGCGATCGCCACACACGTCCCGTGGACGCGCGTCGTCGAAGAGCGGCACACCACGGCTGCCGGTCGCACCGTGGACCTGGTCCCGCACATCAATGCCAACCGCGACCAGCTCGTGCTCAAGCCCAACGACGACTACGGCGGCGCCGGCATCGTCCTCGGCTGGGAAGTCGATGCGGCAACCTGGGAGGGGGCGGTGCAGCATGCCCTCGAAACGCCGTACATCGTCCAGCAACGGATTGCGTTGCCGAGTGAATCGTTTCCGGCGCTGGTCGATGGCGTGCTGGCGTTTGACGACCGCATCGTCGACACCGCGCCATATTGCTGGCATGGCACCTACATGGATGGCCTGCTGTCTCGCATTTCGACGTCGACCCTGGTCAATGTCACCGCCGGTGGCGGATCAACCGTCCCGTCTTTCGTCGTGGAGCCCCGATGAAGCCGCCCTCGCTGACCATTGGCATCGAAGAGGAATACCAGATCATCGATCCTGTGACCCGGGAGCTGCGCAGCTACATCACCGAGATCCTCCAGGAAGATTCCGTCGTGCTCGGCGAGATCAAGCCCGAGTTGCACCAGTCGATGGTCGAGATCGGTACCCCGATCTGCCGCACGCCGCTGGAAGTGAAGGCCGAACTCATCCGGCTGCGCGGCATCGTAATGGATCTCGCCGCGCGCAACGGGCTGGTGATCGCAGCAGCGGGTACGCACCCGTTCTCGTCGTGGATCGACCAGGAGATCACTCCGCTCGAGCGGTACATCGGCGTCAAGGAAGACTTGCAGGAACTGGCGCAGTCGCTGCTGATCTTCGGAACGCACGTGCATATCGGCATCGAGGACCCCGAGTTCCGCATCGACGCCATGAATGTCTGCCGTTACTTCATGCCGCACGTGCTCGCGCTCTCAACGTCGTCGCCGTTCTGGATGGGACGACAGACCGGGCTCAAGTCGTATCGCAGCGTGGTTTTCCGTTCCTTTCCACGCACCGGCATTCCGCGAACGATGAATTCGTGGGCTGATTACGAGGAGTTTGTCGCCGTGATGGTCGCCACCGGTTCGATCCCCGATGCCAGCAAACTCTGGTGGGACGTCCGGCCGCACCATAAGTTCCCGACGCTCGAGTTCCGGCTCTGTGATGTGTGTACCCGGGTCGATGAAGCGGTGTGCATCGGTGCGATCTTCCAGGCGATCATTGCCAAGCTGTGGAAGCTGCGCCGTGACAACATGACCTTTCGGCAGTACTCGCCGAACCTGATCGAAGAGAACAAGTGGCGCGCGACGCGCTACGGCCTCGACGGCAACATGATCGACTTCGGACGCGGAACCGAGATGCCAGCGCGCGAGTTGATCATGGAGTTGCTGGAGTGGTTCATTGGAGACGTGGTCGACGAACTGGGGAGTCGGGAGCAAGTGAACTACGCGTACCGCATCATGAGTGAAGGCACCAGCGCCGATCGGCAGCTGGCGAAGTTCCGCGAGACCGGCGACCTGAAGGACGTGGTCGACATGCTGGTGCGCGAGACGGCCGAGGGAGTGCGCTGATGGCGCACCGTCGTCCGCTGATCGGCGTCACCACCCAGACGCTGCATGCGATCGAGGGCATCCCGCAGGAACTTCCGGTGTCGTGGGTGATGAACCAGCGGTACGTGCACGCGGTGATGGCCGCGGGCGGCGTGCCCGTGCTCGTGCCCCTGCTCGCCGAAGACCCCGCCACGCTGCGCGAGATCTATGAGCGCCTCGACGGCGTGCTCGTACCCGGCGGCGTCGACATCGACCCCGCGTACTACCGCAGCGGCCGGAGCGATCATCTCGGCCGCCTCGACCCCGCGCGTGATACCGCCGAACTGGTCATGACCCGCTGGGCGGTGCACGACGGCAAGCCGTTCCTCGGCCTGTGTCGCGGCCTGCAGGTGCTCAACGTCGCACTCGGCGGCACGCTCTGGCAGGACATTCAGGCGGAGCGCCCGGCGTCGCTCAAGCATGACTACTTCCCCACCGCCGGCTGGGAACGCGATCACCTCGCCCACCCAGTGGATGTTGCGACGGCCACGCGGCTCGCCGATGCGGTTGGCACCGGTGCCGTCGACGTCAACTCGATGCATCATCAAGGCATCAAGGATCTGGGTGTCCGCCTCAAGCCGACCGCGGTTGCACCGGACGGTTTGATCGAAGCCGCCGAGCTCGACGAGCCCGGGTTCGCCGTCGGCGTGCAGTGGCATCCGGAGCTGTTCGTCGGTGGCGAGCGATCGGTCGGACGATTGTTCGAGGCGTTCGTCGACGCGGCGGGAGGGACGAGCCGGTTGGCGTAGCAGGTCGACAGCCGACTCTTCCTCCCTATTGCCATTCTGCGACCCCTACCTATCATGGAGGCATCGGATTGCGGCCAATTGCGTCTCTTCGGCCTCGCCCGACTCCCACCCCGACCTCGTCCGGAGACATCATGAGCTGGCACCCCGTCCGCCGGCGGCACCTTGCCGCGTTGTCGCTACTCGCGCTCCTCCCCTTGGCGTCACTCGCGGCTCAGGCCGGCCGCGGAACCCTCACCGGCACGATCACCGACCTTCGCAGCGGCGCCCCGCTCGCCGGAGCGCGAGTTACGGTCGGCGGATCCCAGATCGGTGCCACCACCAACGCCAGAGGCACCTACCGACTCTTCCTCTCGTCGGGTCGCACCGAAGTGCGGTTCAGCGCCATCGGCTACGGCATGCGCCGCGACACCGTCAACGTGGCTGATGGCGGCACCGCAACCCGCGACGTGACCCTCGAACGCGAGCCCGTGACGCTGAGCGAAATCTCCGCGATCGGCAGCCGCAACGCCGACCGCACCATCGTGAATTCGCCCGTGCCGGTTGACGTCCTGACGAGCGAGGACATCAAGCTCTCGGGGCGTACCGAGACGGCGCAGATTCTCCAGATGCTGGCTCCGTCGTTCAACTTCCCGCGCCCGTCGCTCACCGACGGCACCGATAACTCGCGCCCAGCAACGCTGCGTGGTCTCGCACCCGATCAGGTGCTGGTCCTGGTCAACGGCAAGCGCCGCCACACATCATCGCTGATCAACCTGAACGGCTCGATCGGCCGTGGGTCAGGGCTGGTCGACCTCAACGCCATCCCTTCCTCGTCAATTGACCGTGTCGAGATCCTGCGTGACGGCGCGGCGGCCCAGTACGGCTCCGATGCCATCGCCGGGGTGATCAACATCGTGCTCAAGGGCAACAGCGCCAATGAGTTCACGGTGCAGGGCGGTGGTCACAACACCACCGTCAAGTCGCTGGTCGCCCCCGACCGTAAGCTCACCGATGGCAAGAGCGTCACCGCCAGCGGCAACTACTCACTCGCCTGGGGTCAGGACGGCTTCGCGACGCTGAGCGTCGAGTATCGCGACCGTGATTTCACTAACCGCGCGGCGCCCGACGGCCGGACGCAATACTTCGCCGGCAACCCAAAGAACAGTGACCCACAGTTCAGCAACAGGGTCAACCACCGCTTCGGCGACCCGATCACGCGAGATGCCGTTGGTTTCCTGAACATTGCCAAGCAGCTCGGCGCCAGCACGGAGTTCTACTCGACGATCGGCTACGCCGACCGCAACGGGAATGGGGCGGGTTTCTACCGCCGCGCCCTCGACGACCGTAACGTCCGTTCGATCTACCCCGACGGCTTCCTGCCGCTGATCGAGTCCACCGTGAAGGACGCCTCCGCGCTGGGCGGGGTGCGTGGTCTCGCCGGCGCATTCAAGTACGACGCGTCGGTTACGTGGGGCCGGAACAGCTACCGCTACGACATCATCAACACCAACAATGCGTCGCTGGGCAACGCGTCGCCCACGGAGTTCTACGCTGGCACCACGGGCTTCAACCAGCTCACCACCAACCTCGATCTGGTCCGCAAGTTCGATATCGGCAGTTCCTCGCCGCTCAACGTCGCGTTCGGCGCGGAGTTCCGGCGCGATGCCTACAGCATCAAGGAGGGAGAGCCGGATTCGTGGCGGCACGGTGGCGTGCCCGTGCTCGATGCCTCGGGCGCCCCCACTACCAGGATCGCAGCGGCCGGTGCCCAGGTGTTTCCCGGATTCCAGCCCTCCGACGCGACCAACGAGTCCCGCACCAACGTGGCCGGTTACCTCGACCTCGAGCTGAATCCGTTGCCGGCGCTGCTGGTGGCCGTGGCGGGGCGTGCCGAGAACTACAGTGACTTCGGTGGCAAGACCACCGGCAAGATCGCGGCCCGGTTTCAGGTCGCCAGAGGCGTCGCCCTGCGTGGCGCGGCCGCGACCGGCTTCCGCGCGCCGTCACCGGGGCAGTCACACTTCACGGCCACATCGACCAACTTCATCAATGGCGTGCCGTTCGAGATCAAGACCTTCCCGGTCGCGTCTGGTCCCGGCAAGCTCCTCGGCGCGACCGACCTGAAGCCAGAGACCTCGGTCAACCTGAGCGCCGGTATTGCGCTCTCGCCCGGCCGCAACCTTTCAGTCACCGTCGACTACTACAACATCAAGATCGACGATCGCGTGGTGCTCTCCGGCAACTTCACCGACGTGACCGTGCGCAACTTCCTGGCGGCCAACGGCTTTCCGGGCGTCGCTGGCGGCCGCTACTTCACCAACGCAATCGACACCGAGACCGAAGGTGTCGACGTCATCGTCGGCTATGGCGCGGCGATCGGAAAGTCGTCCAACGTCCGCTTCACCGCGGGTTACAACGGCAACACCACCAAGGTCACGCGTATCTCGCAGACGCCGCCTGCCCTGGCCGCGTTCCAGTCGACCCTCTTCGACCGGTCGGAGCAGGCGCGCATCGAGGTGGGTCAGCCGAAGAACAATCTCAACCTGATGGGTGTGCTGTCCATGAACCGTGCAACGGCCACGTTGCGCACCCATCGCTATGGTGAAGTCACCACGTTCGCGACCACCGCAGCACTTGACCAGACCTTCGCCGCCAAGTGGATCACTGATGTCTCGGTGGCCTATCGGGTCCTGGACCAGCTCACGCTATCGGTCGGCGCTGACAACATCGGTGATGTCTATCCCGACCTGAACTCTCTCGGCAGCGCGACCACGGGAGGAAACAGCTTCTTCGGGATCCTGGCATATTCTGGCCAGTCGCCGTTCGGGTTCAACGGTCGGTATATCTATGGCAGGGCGTCGGTGGTGTTTTAGCAGTCGAAAGTCGACAGTCGACAGGTAACCGCTGCCACGTGCGAGAGGCCGACATCGATCTGATGCCGGCCTCTTTCACAGGGTCGCTATCACCTGTTACCTGTCACCCAGTCACTATCGATCATCGATCACTTCTACCCCTGCACCCTCCACAAATACGACAACTTCAGGAACAATCCATCCTGCGTCCGTGCAAAGCCGCGGCGCCGAAGCACATCGACGACGTCGACCTGGTCGACGTGCGACGCACCGTAGCCGAAATACACCACCGTGCCCGGGTTCGGGAAGTATGAAAGAAGCACGTCGGTGCGCAGCTGTCCGTCGCGGAACGCGCTGGCGCGAGTGTACGTGCCATTCGCGCCGGCAAAGACGATCGGCAAGTTGGTGCGCGAGTCGTCGCGGAGCGAATCCTGGACCTCGAGCGCGTACTGCGACACCAGGCGCACCTGGAAGGCGCGCGATACCTGATACTCGAGCCGGGCGCGCGGCACGATCTGCAGCGAGACCCGGGAACCGTCACTTGGCCGGTTCACCTGCTGGTGGTTGTACGACAAGTTGAGTCGCAGCCGGTTGGTCGGCCGGATCAGTACACCCGCATTGATCCAGATGATGTCGCCCGATGCCCATTCGAAGAAGTTTTCGTCCTTGCCCCACACCAGGAATCCGTTGAACTGCACGCGCTTGAACGTCGGCGATCCCACCGAAAGCACATAGTCACGGTTTGGAATGCGCGGCATGCCGGTGAACGGCAGCAGCGTGCCGTCGGCGGCGTGAAGCCGGTAGTTGGTGTAGATCGCGTCGTCGTATCCGAAGTTCTCGTCGAGCACCGACGCACCGACGTTCCAGCCGCCCTTCCAGCGGGTATTCACATTGAGGTGCAGCTTCTTGTCCTGAATCGCGTCGAAGTCGGCAAAATCGTTGTAGCGCCACGTCGCGTCGAGCACCAGTTCTCCGCTGATCGACTCAAGCGCTTTCTCAGGTCGCAGCCAGGTATAGCTGTGCGATGCAATGGCGTGCGCGACGTTGACCCGGGTCAACAAGCCGGTGCGAGTACGGAAGTCGCCGTCGACTCCGTCGATCCCGTAACGCACCCGGAACGCACGGCCATTGCGCCGGTACCCTGCGTTCCAGAGCGGTGCCGACAGGGTCACGCCGCTGCGCTCGTCGCGGGCCCATGCGCCCTGGAAGGTGAACGAATGGATCCGGTTGAGCACGATCGCGCCATCCACGTCGAGCACGCGATTGCGCTCTTCGCCATCCTGCTGCTCGGTCCACAGCAGGCCGAGTCGCGATCCCGGGGCAAGATCGCGCGAGACGCGCACGATTCCGAACTTTGCATTGTCGCCTGAGCGCGACACTGCGTCGTCGTCGACCGCCGCGAGCACGCCGACCTGCGTCCCGGCCACCTTGCCGGTGAGTTTGCCGGCGAACACCGGTTGCACGATGCGTCGAGTGTAGATCAGCCCGCCCGGTACATCGAACTGTTCGATGCCGTCGAGAAAGAACGGACGACGTTCGGCGAAGCGAAGGGTCTGGCGCGGATCAAAGGCAAACTGTCCGGCGTCGCTCTCGACCTGTGAAAAGTCTGGGTTGGCCGTGGCGTTGAGCGTGAGGTTGGATGTGATGCCGAAGCGCACGTTGCCACCAAAATCGGGCTTGCCACCGGCGTAGTCCCAGTTCGCGCCCGGCACAGCCGCGCCGCCATCCACTCGTGAGGTCAGGGTAGGCACAATGTCGAGCACCAGTCCGGCATCCAGTTCGGTCAGTCCGGTGAGCCGTCCCGACTGGGCCAGGAACGAGGTCGAGGCCCGTTTGGCGGGCGTCCACGTTTGCTCTTGCCCGGAGCGCTGCACCACCCGCAGCACGTTGATGCCCCACGACTGGGTCCGAGCCTGCTGGAAGCGGATGCTCTTGAACGGGATGCGAATCTCGACTTCATAGCCCAGGGCGGTGAGGCGCCCCTTCGACTGCCAGACAAAGTCCTGCGACAGATCGGGGCCCTCGCGCGTCGCTCCGGCACAATTGAACCCGTTGCATCCACCACCTCGCCCGCTCTCGTTGAGCGCACCGTCGGCTTGCACGCCAAGAGGATTGACGGCGAACCATGTGGCCTGACGACCGTCGTTGAACGTCGAAAGGAAGATTTGAACGTTGTCATCGCTCCCGATCCGGTCGCGATCGGCAAGATTCGCATTGACCGTACCAGCCGGTGCGAATGCCCGCACCCCGATGTGCAGCGCCGTGGCGGAATACCAGATGTGCACCTCGGTCGAGTCCGCTGCAGCCGCACCGTCAATCGGGGTGAACTGTGAGAAGCCGGTCAGCACCGCGGCACTCCGCCACATCGGCTCGTCGAGCAAGCCATCGACCACGACCGCGCCGGCCAGCCGCGGCGTCTGTACCTGCAGCGCACCGCCCCGACCGTGGTGGTACGTCGGGCCGCGATCGGCGTCGGTACCAGATACGAGCACAGCGCCAAGCAGCAGCGTTGGTAGGGCAGCCATGGAAATCCTGGTGAAAGCGCAACTGGGGCGTCGGCGCAACGTTACGAGGGGGGTGGGGACGGAGTTTCGAGACATAAGCTGCGGCCCACTGCCCCGTCTCGGAATACGCCCAAATCAAAACGGCATTGGAACCCGCCACCTGACTCAAGGCGCTATACGCCATGAGCCAAGACTGTGCAAATTCGCCGTACTGCGACGTACTCTCTTACGAACCGCCCCGCGGCGGTTTGCTGCGGCCCGGTGTAAGCTGTACCGTCGATTCAGGCTCTCGGCACGATGGCCTGATCGCCCGCGGAACCCATCTTGAGGAGACATCTGGTATGCGCAAAGTCCTATTCGCTGGCTTGCTGGTCGCCCTTGCCGCCGTCGCGCCGCTGTCAGCGCAGAATCCGTCCGACGGCATGGCGTCGATGACTGGCTCGTGGGTCGTGTCGCTCGGTGGCGGCGCAACCATCCCGGTGGGCGATGCATCGGACATCTTCGACACGGGCTTTCACGGCAATGCGACGATCGGCTACAAGCCGGCGAACTCCAGTCTCGCCTTCATGCTTGATGCCGGGTATCACCGCGCTGAGAACAAGTTCCTGCCCGGGCTCGATAGCACAGACACCGTGGTAGGTACCGGCAACAGCAACATCTTCACCGCGTTTGCACGGGTCAATCTCGACCTCTCGCCAAACCTGTACTTTCTTGGCGGCGTCGGTATTCTGCGCCGCGAGTTTCCGGTCGAGGGAAGCAACGCGATCTTCACCAACACCGACGCAGGTATCGCGGCGACGGCCGGCGTTGGATTCGTGCTTGGTCGAGTTTTCTTCGTCGAAGGCCGTGTCATCAACATGTTTGGTGACACGAACCTGATGATCATCCCGATCACGGCCGGCGTCCGCTTCTAGCCCGCCAACCACACGGCACGACAACAACGCCCCGGGTTCACTCGGGGCGTTATTGCGCTTCGCCCACCCGCGACTGCCGTCGCCCACGGCTGCGGCACAGACCATGCTTTAGGTTGAACCGATGACCGCGCCGACCAGCACTCCAGCACCCCGCGCCGTGCTGCACCTCGTGCAGCACGGCGACGTGCGCGACCCTGACCTCGACTTCGAGGTGGTCGCCGTGGAGGGCGCCACCGAGCAGGTCCTTGGTCGCTCGGCCGACGCCATGGTCGGGCGCCGTATGCGGATTCTCTTTCCAGTGGCTGGCCTCGACCCGTTCCTCCGTGATTTCGCCGCAGTCATGGCATCCGGCGAGACGCTCACGCGCGAAGCCCCCACCAAACTTGGCGTGCTCCCGATCAGCTGGCTCTGGTATCAAGCCAGTCGGGTTGGCGATCGCCTTCAGCTCGAAATGCGCGACCTTACGGCGCTCGAGGAGAGCGAGGAACGGTTTCGCGCTGCGTTCGATAACGCCGGTTCTGGCATGGCGCTGGTCACGCGCGATGGTCGCAACCTGCGCGTCAATCGCGCGCTGACGACGATTCTCGGGTACTCCGAAGCTGAGCTCCTTGCCATCACCTGGAAGGACGTGATTCATCCCGACGACCTCGACGCGTCGCTGCTCAACTGGGAGCAGTTTGATCGTCACCACGCCCTCTCGATCCGCAGTGAGAAACGGTACTTCCATCGTGATGGCCACGCGGTGTGGGTGCAGGTGACCATCTCGATGGTTCGCGACCGCGCCGGCAACCCGCTCTACTTCCTCGCGCAGGTCGAAGACATCTCGGAGCGACGCCGACTGGTCGCCGCCCTCCGCGATAGTGAAGTGCGATTTCGATCTGCCTTTGAGCAGTCGGCGGTCGGCATGGCGCTCCTGTCGCCTGCGGTCGAAACGCTCCGCATCAACCAGGCGCTCGCCGACCTGTTGGGATACGATTACGAGTCCGCGCGGATGCTGCAATGGCATGACATCCTTCACCCCGACGATCAGGCCGAGGCCAGTTCGAGCCTCCGTCGTGTGGCCAGCGGTGAAGTAGCGTCGTCACGCGCGGAACGACGCTATATCCGGCGTGACCGCTCGACCGTGTGGGTTCACGTGACGGTCTCATCGGTCCAGGACTCAAGCGGTGTCCTGCTCTATCTGCTGGCGCAGATCGAGGACATCTCCGAGCGTCGCCGCCTCGCGGCCGAGCGACAGCAGATGAAAGAGCGCCTCGAGCTGGTGCTTGAGGCGACACGGGAGGGCATGTGGGATTGGGATTACGTCAACTCGGCGTTGTATCTGGCACCGCAGTGGTTCGCGCTCCTCGGCTATCCTGCCGAGGAGCGCTTCTGCACCTCGGACGCCTTCACGTCGCTGGTGCACCCGGACGATCTACCGGCAGTGACGCTCGTCACCGAACAGTATCCCCTCGACTCCAGCGCGGGAGTCTGTGACCATGTCTTCCGGATGCGTCGGGCCGACGGGACCTGGGCGTGGATCCGCTCGCGCGGCCGTGTGGTTGCCCGTGATGCTGACGGGCGGGCGCTCCGCATGGTTGGCACCCACTCCGATGTCAGCGAACAGCGCGCGCTCGAGGAGCAGTATCGACAGGCGCAGAAAATGGAGGCGGTGGGCAAGCTCGCTGGCGGCGTGGCCCACGACTTCAACAACCTGCTCACCGCGATCAGCGCCACGAGCGAGTTGCTGCTTGAGGATCTCGACGACGAAGACCCACGACGAGGCGACGTCCAGAACATTGCGCTGGCCTGCGATCGCGCCAAGACGCTGACACGCCAGCTACTCTCGTTCTCACGGCAAGAGGTCGAGCGCATGCAGGTGGTGTCGATCGATGATGTTGTCGACAAAATCAGCCCACTGCTGCAGCGACTGATGGGCCCCGACCAGCGCCTCGAGATTCGCCGTGCCGCGAGCGGCACCCACGTTCGCCTCGATCCGGCACAACTCGAACTGGCGCTGATCAACCTCGTCGCCAATGCGCGGGACGCGATGCCCGGCGGCGGCGACGTCGTCATCACGACCGATGTCGTCGGCCAGGACGGCGGCGGCGTGCCGCACGTACCCGGGCTGCGTCCCGGACGTCATGTGCGGATCGACGTGCGCGACACCGGCACCGGCATGCCGCTCGAAGTTCAGCGCCACCTTTTCGAGCCATTCTTTACCACCAAGCCGCTCGGCAAGGGCACCGGCCTCGGACTCGCAACGGTGTACGGATTCGTGCAGCGCCTCGGCGGCTCTGTGACCTTCGCGAGTAGCGACGGACTAGGGTCGACTTTTACGCTCCACTTACCCGTCGCACCGGCCCCTGACCCCGAACATCGGGTGATACCGGCACCGGCACCGGTTCGCCGCGGTGGCGCTCGCCGGGTTCTTGTGGTGGATGATGAAGCGGTGGTACGGGGAACCACGCGGCGCCTGCTCGAACGGCGCGGGTTCGTCGTGCTCGAAGCTTCCAACGCAGACGACGCGCTCTCGATGCTCGACGAGGATGCTGACGTCGACATTGTGCTGAGCGATCATGCCATGCCGGGCCGCACCGGTCGCCAACTCCTCGCCGACATCGAACAACGATTTCCGCATGTGCGTCGCGTGCTGATGTCTGGCTTCGCTGCCGACGGCGAGGTCCGTGAGGTGCTGCGCGATCATGAGATCCCGTTCGTGGCGAAGCCGTTTACGATTGATGAATTGTTGACGGCGATCGGGGATTGACGAACGAGAAGCGAGAGGCAAGAAGCGATGTCATCCCGAGCGAAGCGGGCACAGCCCGCGAAGTCGAGGGACCTCCGTCAGCGATCGAGGTCCCTCCACCGATCATCGCTTCGTCCCACGAACCGCCACCGCCCCCACCGGATCTTCCGGCCACTGGTGTTTCGGGTAGCGTCCCCGCAGGTCCTTGCGCACGTCGAAATACCCGGTCTTCCAGAAACTCGCGAGATCGCGCGTGACCTGCACCGGTCGATATGCCGGTGACAGCAGGTGCATCACCAGCGGCACGCGCCCGCCACCGATGCATGGTGTTGTGCTGAGGCCGAAAACTTCCTGCAATCGCACCGGCAGCACTGGTGCGGTGGGATCAGCGTAGTCAATCGCGATGTGCGAACCCGACGGTACGTCGATCCGCTCCGGGGCCAGCTCATCGAGCGCTCGCCGCCGATCCCACGGCAGCAACTCCGTCAGCGCGCCAGCGAGATCGACGCGTGAGAGGTCATCGAGCCGCCGGATGCCGTCGAGACGCGGGCCGAGCCAGGTGCCAAGTTGACTGAGTAACGCCTCGTCACTCACGTCAGGCCAGGTGGAGTCGAGTGTGTGCAGGAACGCGAGTCGCGATCGCAATCGGGCCGCGCTGTCCGACCATGGCAGGGCACCCACGCCCGCGCGCGCGATCCCCTGTTCGAGTGCGGCGCGCACTTCCCCGGCGCGTGGCTCCACGATTGGCTTATCCGCCAGGACGAGTGCGCCGAGGGTCGTGCGACGACGTGCCGTGACACTCCGGGTCTCGTCGTTCCACAACACCTCGTCGGTGACCACGATCTGTTCGGCAGCGTGGGCCTGCAGGCAGGCGAGGTCGATCGCCGCAGCGAGCATGATCCGCCCATCGGCGCCGCTGTCGTCGACCACCGCGGCGACGATCCATTCGACGTGCGCCAACGCGTCATGCACCGGCAGCGATGCGCCGCGGCCGCTACGCAAAAGGAATCGTCCCGGAACCCCTCGACGTTGCGCGACCCGTTCCGGGTAGGCGAGCGCGAGCAGGAGACCAACGTCAGCTGCCCGATCAGTCGTCACTCGTGACACACCGATGCGCCGACGCCAATCCGCGGCTGCCTGACGCAGTCGCGCAACGCCGGCACGGTCGAGCTCGGTGCCGATGTCGCGCGATACGTGGTGTCCGCGGCTTCCTTCGATCGCATCGAGACGGAGTGTGATGTCTGCTGGCGGCGGACCCGACGACGATCGCAACGGATCGCGATCTTCGAGGAGCGCAACCAGTGCGGCGGCGCGTGCTACCGATGCCTCACCCATTTCTTTCGCTCGCACGAGCAGGTGGCCCAGCCGCGGATGCGCCACCAGAGCCGCCAGCGCGCGCCCGTGCACCGTCAAGCGTCCATCACCATCGAGTGCGCCGAGCAAGGTGAGGAGGTCGCGCGCTCGGGCGAATGCTGCGGCCGGGGGAGCATCGAGCCAGCGCAGCGCGACGGGATCGACAAAGCCCGCTGCGGCGATGTCGAGCGCGAGCGGTGCCAGATCGGCATCGAGAATTTCGGCGCGGGAGTACGGCGCAAGAGCCATGTCGTCGGCCGCGCTCCAGCATCGATACGTGACGCCGGGGGCCAGGCGGCCGGCCCGACCACGGCGCTGGTCGGCAGATGCCCGCGACACCCGCACAGTATCGAGCCGGGTCATGCCGGTGCGCGACGAGAACCGCGGGACGCGCATCCAACCCGCATCAACGACCACCGTGATCCCTTCGATCGTCAACGACGTCTCGGCGATGCTTGTCGCGAGCACCACCTTGCGACGACCCGTAGCCGACGGCGCGATCGCAGCGTCCTGAGCGCCAGCAGGCAGCATGCCGTGCAGCGGATGAAGCGAGACATCGCGCGGCAGGTCGTCGCGCAACAGCGCCTCGACCCGTCGGATCTCTCCGGCACCGGGCAGGAAGACCAGCACCGAGCCGTGGTCGGACGCGAGTGCCTCACGGACAACACGAGCAACATGCGCTTCGAGGTGAACCCTGTCGGGCACCGGCCGATGGCGAGTCTCGACGGGAAATGACCGGCCCTCGCTTCGCACGACCGGCGCATTGCCAAGTAGCTGTGCGACCGCCACGCCATCGAGCGTGGCCGACATCACCAGGATCCGCAGGTCGGGTCGCAGCAACTCGACGCTTGCGAGCGTGAGGGCAAGTCCGGTGTCAGCAACGAGCGAGCGCTCGTGATACTCATCAAAGATCACGAGGCCGACGCCGTCAAGACCTGCGTCGTCCTGCAGCATGCGCGTGAGCACGCCCTCGGTCACAACCTCGATCCGCGTCCGAGCGCTCACCTGGGTGTCGCGCCGTACCCGATACCCTACGGTCTCGCCGGCGCGTTCGCCGAGCATGAAGGCCATCCGCGCGGCAGCAGCCCGGGCCGCCAGTCGCCGCGGTTCGAGCATCACGATCTTCTGCCCGCCGAGCCACGGCGCGTCGAGCAGCGCTAGCGGAACTCGGGTCGTCTTGCCAGCACCTGGCGGCGCTTCGAGCACCACGGCGGGCGACGCCGCGAGGGCTGCGAGCAGTTCGGGAAGGATCGGTTCGATGGGGAGCACAGGGGAAGCTAGCCGTTAGCCGTGAGCCGCTAGCCGTCAGCCGTCAGCCGTCAGCCGTCAACAGTATGCCCGACGCTGGCGCGCCGCACCTCGCGGAGGGAACGCCGGCTGTTTGAGCCGCGCAGCGGCGAGTTCCGGCGCCGACCGAAGCGACGGTGCAGGGTGCCAGCGCGCGCCCACGGCCCGTGCCATCCATGAGAATCACATGACGTTTTCGTCATTTGCTCCACCCAAGTCCGAAACTGTTGTACCCTAGAATCGTCGGATGTGTTGTCGACACTCCGTCCCTTCATCCCCCGAGGCTCCATGCGCTGCATCCGGCAGTGGTTCGTCGCAGGTGCGTTGTTGGTTGCACCAATGTCGCTCCGTGCTCAGGAAACCCCCACTACCGCAGCCCGTGACACCAACCACGTCCTGCGCCTCTTTCTCGACTGCGCCACCTCCGGGTGCGACTTCGATTACCTCCGGACCCAACTCACCTGGGTAAACTACGTCCGCGATCGCACCGCCGCCGACGTGCATGTCATCGTCACATCCCTTCGCACCGGCGGCGGCGGCAGCGAAGTGACCATGCGTCTTGTCGGCCGCGACCGCTTCGACGGCGTCGATGACGAGATCCGCTACCCGATGCCGCAGGGTGCCACGACCGACGAGCAACGCACCGAACTGACCCGGTTCCTCAAACTGGGCCTGACGCGCTACCTCCTCCGGATGCCGCAGGGCCGCAACCTTGCCGTCAGTTACACCGCACCCAGTACCGCCGCGAAGGCCGGGCCGGTCAACGATCCGTGGAACCTGTGGGTGTTCTCAGTCGGGATGAACGGATTCCTGCAGGGCGAATCGAGTTCGAAGTCGCAGAATGTGAGTGGCAATGTGTCTGCCGGCCGAACCACGGCGGATTGGAAGTTCCAGGTCGGGTTCTCGGGCAACAAGAGCGACAACAGCTTCGACCTCGGCGACGGAACGACCTTCGAGTCCAACAGTCACAGCTACTTTGGCAGCGGCCTGATCGTGAAGTCGCTCAGTGATCACCTCTCGGCGGGCGCGAGCTTCAGCGGTTCCTCCTCGACCCAGGACAACATCGACCTCCGGGCACGTGTCGCTCCAACGGTCGAATACGACTTCTTCAAGTACATCGATTACACCAAGCGACGCCTGATTCTCCAGTACAGCGTCGGTTTCAATCGGTTCGACTACACCGAGACCACGATCTTCGACCGCGACCAGGAAACCCGTGCCGACCAGAAGCTGTCGCTGAGCTACGCGACCCGCACGACGTGGGGCAACGCCAACGTTGGTGTGTCGGGGTCGAACTACCTCTCCGACTTCAAGCAGAATCGGCTCTCGATCAACGGCGGCATGAACATCCGCCTCTTCAAGGGCCTGTCGTTCAATTACAGTGGATCGTACTCGCGGGTACGCGACCAGATCACGCTGCCGCGCGAAGGCGCCTCCGACGAAGAGATCCTGCTCCGCCTGAAGCGCCTGCGCACCAACTACCAGTATTTCGGATTCTTCGGCTTGAACTACACGTTCGGATCGGTATTCAACAATGTCGTGAATCCGAGGATGGGGAGCAGTGGTGGCGGTGGCGGGGAAGTGTTCTTCTTCTAGGGGATGAGCGGCGGACAGTCGATGGTCGCCAGCAACGGGGCAACAGGTGACGGATGACAGCGCTGCTGTCACCTGTCACCTGTCACCTGTGACCCAGTTTCACCTGCCACCAGCTATGCCTCCCGCTGCACCACATACAGCCCCCGCCCCTGTGGTCCATACGCCTCCAGCGAAATGTCACCGACGCCCGCATCGCGCAGCGCCGTGCGATACTCCTGCTCGGTGAACAGGCGTAGCGTCCGGATCTCCTGGATGTGGCGTACGCCTCGCTCGTCGCCGATGAGGTAGTGGATGTCGATCACGAGGGTGTTGCCCGAGACACGCGTGTAGTTCATTCGCTGGACCTCGAGCCCTGGGCGGCGGGCGGTCAACGGCCGCACCCGACCATGCGTGGCCTGACCGGGTGAGAGCCACGGCTCCAGCAGGAGAACGCCACCCGGCACCAGGTGCGAATACATCGTGGCAATCGCTCGGGTCATGTCGGCCACGCTCGGCATGTACCCGATCACGCCGAACAGGCATAGCACCGCGTCGAACCGAGCGCCC
>JANMSC010000266.1:0-3999 GCA_031388885.1 Gemmatimonadales bacterium
GTGCTCGGCCTGCACCTCGAACGTGCGCGAACGCAAACCGGACCGCCAGAGCAGGCGCGCCGGCTGCAGTGCCAGCGCCACACGGGGCACGCGCACGAGTGGACGGCGCACCTCACCGAGTCCCTGATCGAGAAAACGACCGCGAATCCCGGTGGTCGCGATGGTCTCCTGGCCGCGTACCAACTGAACCACGAAACTCGCCATCGGTGCGCGATCGAATGGCCGACCCCACGGTGCCGCCGGTTCCAACCATTGGTACATGCCGCCGTCGACGTGGTCAACCAGGAAATACGGTTGGTCGGGAAGGCTTCCCCGATTCGTACCCGTCGCGGTACATGTCGTGACCGATCCGGGCGGCACGACGTAGGTCGAATCGCATGTCCCGCCGTCGACACGCCATCCGGGCGACAGGACGGGCTGCATCACCGTACGAATCGTGTCGGTTCCGGCGTTCCACGTGAGGAGTGTCAACGCCACCGATTCACCCGCCGCAACTTCGTCGTCCGCGGCGTACGCATCGACCACGACCCTGGCCGAGGCAAGGCGCGCCGCGTGCGCGCGAAGGTCAATGTCCTGCGGGCGCATCGGCTCCAACGGCACGCCGGCGAAGAGGGAATCCGACGGCGCGACCTCGATGCCAGGGGCGAGGGCTTCGAGACCGACCCGTACCGGCCACGGCCCCGGCTGCTCGAGCGATCCCATGTCCTGCGATCGATGCTGGCTGCGGCTGCGCGCCGCGAGTTGGTGGAATGAGAATCCCGACGCCGTCTCGATCTGCCCGGCGTCGAGCGTCAGCGTAGGCTGTGTGGTGCCGTAGGCCCCGCGATAGAACTTCGCCGGCTGGTACGGCGCGAGTCCCTCAGCCCGGAGGCCTGGGAAACGGGTCGAGTCACTCGCCGCGTCGAATGCCTCGCGTGCAATAATCCCCGACACCTGGTGGTGTCCGTGCCCGTCGCGTTCGGTGCCTGACCACACCGAGACGATCACCTGAGGCCGGAAGCGACGGATCACCCGGACGACGTCTTCGAGGAGCTGCTCGCGCGGCCAGAATCGAAATGTCTCGTCTGCGGTCTTCGAGAACCCGAAATCGAATGCCCGCGTGAAATACTGCTGGCCCCCGTCGACGGCGCGTGCCGCGACCAGTTCCTCGGTCCTGAGCAGTCCAAGCGCCGCACCGAGTTCACGACCGATAAGGTTCTGGCCGCCCTCGCCCCGAGTCAGCGACAGGTACGCCGTCTCGATTCCCTGACCCCGGGTCAGCACCGCGATCAGGTCGGTGTACTCGTCGTCCGGATGGGCGCCGATCATCAGGACGCGACGGGTGCTCCCCGCCATGAGGTGGTGACGGGCCAACGCCACCGCACCGCCCGTTCCTGGACCACGGTCCTGTGCAGCAGCGCCTTGCGGAACAAATGCGCCCGCCGGAGCGAGCGCGAGAAGGCACAACAACGTGGGCATTGCAGTCATGGATTCTCGCGATGCTTCCCGGGGGGCGGGTCATACGGTTCGGAGGGCGGCGGGCCGCCTGGCCGGGGCTCGCGGCCGACGGCGAACGCCATGATGAATGCGATGAGCGCCGCGAGGAGCAGCGTCTGCCCTGCCCCACCGCCCCCAGCCCCGTGGAGCAGCAGGAGCATCCCGCACGACACGGCGATGGTGCCCACGCCACGCAGCACTTCGTCCAGATTGCGCCAGCTGGTCTGGCGGCCCCAGTGGATCGCCGCCAACAACCCGACGACACCAAGCACCAGGATGCTGTACCAGATCCCGATCCAGTAGCGCTTGCCGATCATCAGCAACTCTCAGGATGGAGATGGAGGGCGTGCGGGATTCCAGAACGCTGAAACGGTAGTGACCGTACACACTGCGGCCAAGGGGTCAGGAGCGACCGGCCAGGCACCCGTCGCACGGACAGTGCGCACGCAGCCACTCAAACGTCTGCATTCCCGACCCATGGCCATCGCTGAATCGGATGCGCATGGCGTAGCTGCCAACGAGGTCGATTCGGTCGGCGCGGAGGGTCTCAGCGACCGTCGCGGGATCGAGCAGCGGACGGCCGCTGATCTCGTCGACGCACACAGCGCACGGGCACGCGAGGCGGAGGGCACGAACAGAAAATCGGCCAACGTGATCAGGGTCTGTCCAGACCACCTCGATCACATCGTCGAGGCGTCGGATCCGTTCCGGGACCGCCGTCTGGGCCATCAAAGTCCCCGTGACACGTGGTTAGCTTACCGGTTCGCCCGTTGAATTCTACCTTGGAACGACACCGGCCATGACGCACCCCGACCCATTCCGCGCCCGCACCCAGCTTACCCTGTCCGGCAACCCGGTCACGATGTACTCGCTGGACGCGCTCCAGGGCCAGGGGCTCGCGACGCTCGATCGGCTGCCTTTCTCGATCCGGGTGCTGCTGGAAAACGCGCTGCGGCATGTCGGACGCGGATTCGTCACCGAAGATCATGTCCGGGCGCTCGCCGCGTGGGAGCCGACTGGCGGAACCCGTGGCGAGATCCCCTACATGCCCGCACGGGTTGTGCTCCAGGACTTCACCGGCGTCCCGTGCGTGGTGGACCTCGCGGCAATGCGCGATGCGATGGCGGCCATGGGTGGCGACCCGAACCGGATCAATCCGGTGGTGCCATGCGACCTGGTGATCGACCACTCGGTGCAGGTTGACCACTACGGCACGGCAGAGGCATTCAAGCTCAACGTCGCACTTGAGTTCGACCGCAATGCTGAACGCTATCAACTCCTCAAGTTCGCCCAGCGTGCCTTCGAAAACTTCCGCGTGGTGCCGCCGGGCACCGGCATCGTGCATCAGGTCAACCTCGAATACCTCTCGCCGTGCGTCCAGTTGCGTGACCAGTTCGGCGACCTCACCGCCTATCCCGACACGCTCGTGGGCACTGATTCGCACACGACGATGATCAACGGTCTCGGCGTGATGGGCTGGGGTGTCGGGGGCATCGAAGCCGAAGCCGTGATGCTCGGCCAGCCGTACTTCATGCTGATTCCCGACGTGATCGGGATGAAGCTCACCGGTGCACTCCCCGCCGGTTGTACCGCAACAGACCTCGTGCTCACCGTCACCCAGATCCTGCGCAAGCATGGCGTGGTGGACAAGTTCGTCGAGTTCTTCGGGCCGGGCCTGTCGCAGCTCCCGCTGGCCGACCGCGCAACGATCGCCAACATGGCACCGGAATATGGCGCCACCATGGGCTTCTTCCCGGTCGATGGCGAGACGTTGCGGTATCTGGAGCGAAGCGGTCGCGACGGCGCGACGATCGAACGGGTTGAGACGTACTGCAAGGCGCAGCATCTCTTTCACACGAGTGGCGCTCCCGAGCCGCAGTACACCGAAACGATCGTGCTCGACCTCGGCTCGGTGGTGCCAAGCCTCGCGGGTCCGCGTCGACCGCAGGACCTGGTGCCACTCTCCATGCTACGCGGCAACTTCGCGGTGAACCTTCCGTCACTGATGCAGCCGACCGTTCCGGCTGACCGGCGGGCCGCCGCGGAGGCTGCCCTTGCCAGCTGGGCCAATGAAGGCGGTGCGGCCGTGATGGCGCCGCCCGCTCCCGTGACGCAGATCGAGTACGCCTGTGAGGTCGGCGGCGAAGCCTGCGACCTACACGACGGTTCGGTCGTGATCGCTGCAATCACGTCGTGCACCAACACGTCGAATCCGTCGGTGATGGTCGGTGCCGGCTTGCTTGCGAAGAAGGCGGTCGAGAAGGGACTCACGCGCCGGCCCTGGGTGAAGTCGTCAATGGCGCCGGGCTCACGCGTTGTGACCGATTACCTCGACCGTGCGGGGCTGACGCAGTACCTCGACCAGGTCGGCTTTCAAACGGTCGGCTACGGCTGCACCACCTGCATCGGCAACAGCGGGCCGTGGGCCCGCGCGATTGGCGCCGCGGGCGATGAGCATTGGCTGGGGGCGGGGGCCGGGCGGGCGGGCCCCCCGAACATAGGGGCCCGAAAACACCCCCCCGG
>JANMSC010000284.1:0-1874 GCA_031388885.1 Gemmatimonadales bacterium
GAGGCGACGCTCGTGCATCTGCGGTGGCAGTTCGATCACCGTCTCCTCGCCGATCTCCACCAGATCGTCCTTCTGGTGCATCAATTGCAGCCCATCCGGCCGCTTGGGCACGCGCTGCAGCAAGTCGATGTCGCGGTAGACGCGGCGCAGCAACTCGAACGGGAAGGTGAAGCGCCGCGGCGGCCGGTCGCAGGCGCCGAGCACCACGATGCCGCCGAACAGGCCCTGGTCGATCTTCATGTGCATGTGGTGCGTGTGGTCGTGGAACGGCCAGGCACCGAGCGCGTCGTCGGGCACGTCGAAGGTGTAGGTCCAGTGCTCGCCGGGGCAGATGGCGTCCGATCGCCCGCCGTGGTGCGCCGCCTCGGTGCCGAACGGCCACGAGCCGTCTGAATCGATGCCGTAGCGCAGGCCGTGCAGGTGAAGCGAGTGCGGCACGATGTCGCGGTTCCAGACATGGATCTTCAGCCGCTGGCATGGCCGCGTGTAGATCACCGTGCCCGGCACGCGGTGCAGATGATCGGGCTCGTTGACGTCGGCGGCGATCAGCTTGTCGGGCTTGGGGACCAGGTAGGCGTTGTCGAGGTACTCGCGGTAGACCACCGCGGTGAGCGAACGCGCGTCGATCTCGGCCTGCGGGATCAGCCCGTTTTCATGGCCATGGTTGCGCATGCAGTCGCGACCGTACCGCACGGGCGGCACCACCTTGTCCTGCGGGCGCACCGTGCTGTAGTCGGCGATGCGCTCGATCTTCAGGTAAACGTGGCGCTCGGCACAGTTGGGCGGTGTCGGGTGTGGCGCGCGGATCTCCACACCGATCTCGGGCCGCGTGCGGTTCCAAAGCACCGCGTTTTCGGTCGAGACGAGCAGGTCGTTGAAGCAGTAGATCTTGAAGTAGACGTCGGGCCAGTTGTCAAAGAATATGTCGCGGAACGCGCTGTCGTCGAAGCGGATCGTGAACGCGCCCTCGCTGTTCGTACTCGCCGACCCCAGGTGGTCGTCGAACAGGAAATCCTTGTCCCACGCCTCAACGCGAACACCGCCGATGCCGTCGCCGGTGAACTCGTCGATCACCCGGCCCCTGATCTCGAATTGCATGCTGTTCTCCCTGTGGAGTACTGCGGCTGCTTGAATTCAATTTACTATAGGCGTCAACTTCGCGAGCGTCATCCTTAGTTTTAGGGAGATGCGCGGCGAGGAGGGCACAGATCTGCAAGCAGACGCCGGCCGCGTCCCGCCGAGCGCGATGACCCATCAGGCCCACGATGGGCCGCGGCCAAGCCTTCCGGCCCGCGCGCCCCCACTTTTGCGTCTGCGTTCGGCTCGAGGAGTTGCTGCGGTCGTTGGTCGCCTCGGACGCGAGGACGGGTGGGTCAGATGCCGGGAAGCTGTCCTTGGCGAGGGGCGGTTGATGGCCGCTAGGTTGACTTCCCGTTTCTCCCCGCCGGGAACTGCCCTTTGCCGGCCCCGCCACGACCCGCTCAGTCCGTTCTCCCGATATAACCAGATCGATCAGAGGGTTGCCGATATTGCCCCCGACAAAGGTTCTGAATCCGCATTTTCGGAAAATCTCGCCGACCAGGGTGGTCGTCGTGGTCTTGCCGTTGGTCCCGGTGATAGCCGCAATAGGCGCGTCGATGAATTCGTAGGCCAGCTCAATCTCGCTGATAACCGGGATGCCCCGGTTCCGGGCCAGCGTCAGCGGTGCGATATCCATCGGCACACCCGGGCTCACCACGATCAGGTCCGCGGCAAGAAATGTCTCATCGCCATGCCCGCCGAGCTCATAGGCTATCTCCAAGGCTGACAGTGTCGACAGAAAAGGGCTCAGCGCCTCCCGTCCCTTGCTGTCGCTGACAGTCACCCGGGCACCG
>JANMSC010000300.1:0-16562 GCA_031388885.1 Gemmatimonadales bacterium
CATCGGCTGGCGTGGCGCGGTTGTGCGACGTCGACAATAGTGCGGCGGCGACAGCGAGGTGGGCGCCGGGCTCGGTGAGGCGCACTCCGGCGGTCACCTGCACAAACACGTCGAGGCTCGCGAAGGATGTTCCGCCTCGGCGCTCGAGTACGGCGAGTATCACGGCGAGCCGTTTGGGATCGAGACCGGTCGCCACGCGCTGCGGCGTGCCATAGCCCGAGGGCGCAGCGAGTGCCTGCACCTCCACCAGCACCGGACGCGTCCCTTCCATCAACGCGGTGACGGCACTTCCCGATGTCCCCGCGGCACGCGCGGCGAGGAACACGGCTGACGGGTTGGGTACGGCAACCAACCCGCGCTCGGTCATGGTGAAGACACCGAGCTCATCGACCGATCCAAAGCGGTTCTTGGTGGCTCGGAGCAGCCGGTAGTCGAGCGTAGCCTCGCCTTCGAAGTACAGGACCGTATCAACGATGTGCTCGAGGGTCTTGGGACCAGCAATGCTGCCGCCTTTCGTGACGTGGCCCACCACGATCACCGCCACGCCGCTCTCCTTGGCAAAGCGCATCAGGAGCCCGGCGCACTCGCGCACCTGACCAACGTTGCCCGGGGCGCTCTCGAGCGCATCGGTGTACACGGTCTGGATCGAATCGAGGATCAGCACCTTTGCGCCCACCGACCGTGCCGCGTCCATCACGGCCTCGAGGCGGGTTTCGCCAATCACCCGTACGCCACCACTCTCTTCGCCGAGCCGGTCGGCGCGCAGGCGCAACTGCTCCGGCGACTCTTCGCCGCTGGCATAGAGCACGGTGCGTCCGTTCGCCTCGAGTCGTGCGGCGGCCTGCAGCAGCAGCGGCGACTTGCCGATCCCGGGTTCGCCGCCGATCAGCGTCATCGACCCAGGCACCAGCCCACCGCCCATGACGAAGTCGAGTTCGGGGAGCCCGGTGCTCCAGCGTTCAAGGCGTTCGCCGGCGACGTCGCGCAACCGGATCGGCGGCGCACCCGTCGGTACCGCCGCACCGCCGCGCGACGGCCGATCGGCAGCAGGTTCTTCGGAGATGCTGTTCCACGCGGCGCACCCATCGCAGCGCCCAGCCCACTTCGCGTGCGCGTGACCACACTCGGTACACCGCCACACCGATCGCGCGCGGACCACGTCAGTTCTCGCGATCGGTGAGGTTGTCGAAGCGGGTGAACTGCTTGTGGAAGTACAGGTCCACCGTGCCGGTCGGGCCATTGCGGTGCTTTGCCACGATCACATCGGCGCGGCCTTCAATCGACTCGCCTGCCTGCTCCGCCTTTTCCCGCAGGTCCTTGTACATCTCCGGACGATGGATGAACACCACCACATCGGCGTCCTGCTCGATCGCACCGGAATCGCGCAGGTCCGACAGCACCGGGTAGCGGTCGCCGCCGCGCTGCTCCGACGCGCGCGAGAGCTGCGACAGCGCAATCACCGGGAGCTCGAGTTCGCGCGCGAGTTGCTTGAGCGAACGGGAGATGTCGGAGATCTCCTGCACGCGATTCTCGGCGTACTCCGGACTGCGCATGAGTTGGAGGTAGTCGACGATCACCAGCCGGACATCGTTGTCTGCCTTGAGGCGACGCGCCTTCGATCGCATCTCGAGGAGCGTGAGTGCCGGCGAGTCGTCGATCCAGACCGGGCAGTTCTGCAGGATGCCGGCGGCGCGGGCCAGATTGGTGTAGTCACGGTCCTTGAGCATCCCGCGGCGTACCGCCTGCGAATCGACTCGCGCCTCGGCGCACAGCAGGCGCTGCACCAGCGCATCTTTCGACATCTCGAGTGAAAACACGGCCACGCCGAAGCCCGCGTGCGCCGCGTGCGTCGCGAGGTTGAGGCAGAACGCGGTCTTGCCCATCGACGGACGTGCCGCAACGATCACGAGCTCGGACGGCTGAAATCCGGTGGTCATGTCGTCGAGCTTGGTGAACCCGCTGGGCACGCCGGTAATCGAACTGCCGCTTCGCTGGAGCGTTTCGATGCGCTCCATCGCCGGCCACAACATGTCCTTGATGCGCGAGAACCCTTCCTCGCGGCGCTGTTGCGCAATCCTGAAGATCTTGCCTTCGGCACTGTCGAGCAGTTCGGTCGCCGACGACTTGCCGTCGTATGTCTCGGTGATGATCTGGGTCGCGGCCTCGATCAGGCGGCGCGCGATCGCCTTTTCCTTGAGGATCCGGGCGTGAAACTCGAGATTGGCGGCCGTCGGGACCGCATTCACCAGCTCGTCGAGATACTCCACCCCGCCGGACATCTCGAGGTCGCCACGGCGCATCAACTCGTCGCGCAGCGTGATGTAGTCGATGACCATGCGCTGTTCGACGAGGGCCTTCAGGGCGCGGAAGAGCCGGCGATGCCCCTCGCGGTAGAACATCAGGTCATCGAGCAGCTCAGCGCCGCGCAGGGCGGCATCGCCGTCGATGACCATGGCGCCAAGCACGGCCTGTTCGGCCTCCTGGCTCCAGGGGACTGCGCGTCCTCCGATGGAATCAGGAGGCGTCGAGGAGTTGGCGAGCGATACGGACGTCATCCCAGGCGGGTCGCTTCCAGTTCGGGTTTCGCAGCAGGGCCGCGGGGTGGTACGTGACGATCAACGGTATGCCATCGTACCGGTGCACCTTCAGCCGCAATTCGCCCAGCGGCTTCTTCACGCCGAGCAGTGCCTCGGCGGCCGTGCTGCCAAGGGCGAGCAGGACCTTGGGCCGCACCAGCGCGATCTGCCGACGAAGATACGGCATGCACGCCTCCCGCTCATCCGGCAGCGGCGCCCGGTTCTTCGGCGGGCGGCACTTGACGACGTTGGCAATATGGGCGGTGCGTCGCGGGACCTCGATGTTTTCGAGGATCTTGTCGAGGAGTTCGCCGGCGCGGCCGACGAAAGGCCGGCCCGACACGTCCTCGGACTCCCCAGGCCCCTCTCCCACGCAAAACAGTCGCGCCGATGGGTCTCCCTCGCCCGGTACGGTCAGGGTCCGCGAGCGACAGAGTGGGCACCGGACGCACGACGCGATGACGGTGGCAACGGCGCTCAACGTGTCCCACTCCGGCAGGTCTCCAGCCGGACCCGGGGACCACACCGAGAGGCCCGGCCCCGGAACCGCTGGCATGCCTTTTCGCCAAGCGGCGTCGGGATCGCCGGTCAATACAATCCGCATGGGCCGGGGTTCGGGCCCAGGCAGAGCGACCTCCAGCCCGGGCAACGCCGGTACTGGAGCCCGCGAGGCCACTGCGATCCGAGCCGGCGTGGGCGGCTCGGCAGTCTGGCGCCCGCGTGGCGTCGCTGGGAGGGCCTGATCGAGAATGACCTCGTCGCCGCCCAGGTCTCGCTGCAGCTCGATCCAGCGACGCACCGCGTCATCCACGATACGACTCGATCGCATCGAGAATGGCCTCGGCCACCCGTGCCTTCGATTGCAGCGGTACGTGCTGTTCACCGCCGAGGCAATCGAGAATCGTGACCGCGTTGGAATCGACGTCGAACCCGGCACCGGGCTCGAAAGCGTCGTTGATCACGATCAGGTCGAGCTGCTTGCGGGCCAGCTTGGCGCGCCCCTTCTCGACTGCGGCACCAGTTTCCAGCGCGAAGCCGACGAGCGTGAGGCGTGCGTGTCGCTCGGGGAGCGTGCTGAGCAGGATGTCGTCAGTCGGCTCAAACGCCAACGAAAATCCGCCAGTTGATCGGGGTACCTTGGCGTCTCGGGTAACCGCCGGCCTGAAGTCCGAAGGTGCCGCCGCCATGATCAGCACATCACTCGCCTTGAGATGGGTGCGCACCGCCGCCGCCATTTCCGCCGTGGTCTCGACCCGCAGCAGGGTGACGCCGAACGGCGCGTGCTCGGACGATGGTCCCGAGACCAGCGTGACCTCGGCACCGCGACGCCAGGCGGCCTCCGCAAGACGATACCCCATCTTGCCACTCGACCGGTTCGTCACGAAGCGCACCGGATCGATCGGCTCGCGAGTCGGACCCGCCGTCACCAGAACGCGAAGTCCATTCAGCGCGCCTTCGCCTTCAAGCATCCGCTCGCCGTACGCGATGATCTCGTCGGGCGCGACCATGCGCCCTGGACGGTCCGACGGCCCTTCGGCGAGTGCGCCAATTGCCGGGCCGACAATACGCATCCCGCGATCGCGGAGACGATCAAGATTCTTGCGGGTCGCCTGATCGGTGAACATCTCGTCATTCATCGCAGGCGCGATCAACACCGGAGCGGGGCTCGCGAGCACGAGGGCGGTGAGGAGGTCGTCGGCCAGGCCGGCGGCAAGTCGCGCGATAGTGTGTGCAGTCGCCGGCGCCACGATCACGAGATCGACGCCCTGCCCCAGGGTTACATGATCAAGCGCCCCGTCACGCTCCCAGAGGGAGCAGCGAACGGGGCGACGTGTGACCGCCTCAAACGTGACCGCGCCAATGAACTCTCGCGCGCCGCGGGTCATCACCACATCGACGAACGCGCCACGCGTGGTCAAGTCGCGCGCGAGAAGCACGCTCTTGTAGGCCGCGATTCCCCCGGTCACCCCGAGGACGACATGGCGGCCCTGCCACATCTCAGGTTTCGGTGCGGCGCCGGCGCAGCTCGCGGAACTTCAGTTCGCCGCTCGTCAGCTTCATCAGCGACAGCGTGGTCAACTTCTTCACGCCCTCAGCCTGTTCCCACTTGGCCACGGCTTCCCGCGGAAACTCGTTGAGGTATCGGGCGAACTTGGCGGCGACCAGCACGCCACGGTACTTCGACCCGGTGTGTTTCGCGACTTCCTGCGGCGTAAAGATTTCCATCGTTCCTCCTGCGTTGAGCGATTTACGACCGCGCGAGTGCCGCAGCGATCTCGGTGCGAAGCCGGTCAAGCAGGATACCGATATCCCGCTGCCGGCTGGTTCGCCGGGACTCGGCGTCGAGGATGGCATGCACCGCACGCATGGCCTCGTCCAGTTGGTCGTTCACCACGACATAATCGTATTCCATCGCGGCTGACAGCTCATCGAGCGCTCGAGCGAGCCGCGCCGCAACCACACCATGTGCCTCGGTGCCCCGGGCGCGCAACCGCGCCGACAATACGCCACCACTTGGCGGCACGATGAAAATCAGGACCGCGTCGGGAAACCTCTCCCGCACCATTCGCGCGCCGACCACCTCGATATCGAGCAGGACGTGCCGACCCGACTTGGTGACGTTACGGACTTCCTCGACCAATGACCCGTACCGGTGACCGTTGTACGTTGCGTGCTCGAGAAACTCACCAGCCTCGACTCGCCGCTCGAACTCGCCCGGCGACAGGAAGTGATAGGCCACGCCGTCGGCCTCACCAGCCCGAGGTGCGCGCGTCGTGGCCGAGACGGAATATCCCGCATCCGACCGTTCCGCCAGCAGCCGTCGCGCAATCGACGACTTACCACCACCTGACGGCGACGAGAGCACGACTACGAGTGGCGTCACTCCACGTTTTCCAGTTGCTCGCGAAACTTCTCGAGTTCGCCTTTCATCGCGACCACTTCGTGCGCAATCGCTGTGTCGTTCGCCTTCGAGCCCACCGTATTCACTTCGCGCCCGAGTTCCTGGGCCAGAAATCCGAGTTGCTTCCCGACCGGTCCGTCACCGCAGAGCGCCTCCTCAGCGGCCGCAACGTGGGCGCGGAGCCGGACGAGCTCTTCCGCGATGTCGAGTCGGTCCGCGGCGAGTGCTATTTCTTGTGCCAGTCGAGTCTCGTCGATCGCTCGACCGTCAAGCAGCAACGCGACGTTCGCCCGCAGCCGGTCCCGTTCCTGTGCGAGGCGCCCCAGCGCACGGTCGCCGATGCGCGCCGACCCAGCCTGCAGTGCCTTGAGGCGAGCATCCAGGTCAGCGGTGAGCACTTCGCCTTCGCGCTGCCGCATCGCCCGACAGGCACTCGCTGCCGCTTGCACCGTCGGCGCCAGCTCGGCCCACGTCCCCGTGGAAGTCGGCTCGTCGACCGGTGCGCGAAGCAAGTCAGTCTGGCGCGCCACCAGGTCGAGCGAGACCTCTCCGCCGAGTCCGAGGCGATCCTGCACCAGGCGTAATGCGTGCACCGTAGCTTCGACCTTGGGCCAATCGATCGCCTCACCCGCTGTCACCGCGCGCGTTTCGGTCCACCGGACCGAGACCGATACGTGGCCGCGCGCAAAATCCCGGCGCAACGCGTCGCGGACTTCCCCTTCGAGCATGGCCATCTCCGCCGGCAGTCGAATCGACACGTTGAACCAGCGATGGTTCACCGTGCGAATTTCGATCCGGACGCGACGGCCAGCGAGGTCACCTTCCGCCGCCCCGAAACCGGTCATGCTCAAGGCCACTCAGGGAACTCCGGTCACCGGGTAGCCGAGAATAGTAACACCCGGCCCCATCAATTCTGAAACGACCAGCGCACCCCGAATGTCGTGCCCAGGCCGGGGATCGGATACCCCGGTACCTTGCCAGCGCGGACCCCCTGGAAGTTGACCCGGTCGTAGTAGGCGATGAACGGCCCGATCTGCAGCTGCAGGATGCCCCGCACGAACGTTCGTCCGGGGATCGCGATCGCGGTGCCCGAGGTGTCCCGGCCAATCACGCCCGGACTCCAGGTCTCGACCACGCCCTGCACCTTCAGGTCAAACGTCCCGCTGGGAAAGTTGCGGAGAAACTTCGACCGGATGGTCGCCGTGGTCACGGCGTGGTGCGGCGGATGGCCGTCGGGTTCGATGCCGCGCAACGGGTGTTCGTAACGCGACTCGAGCGTCAGCCACCGCAATGGCGCGAGCCGCGCCCGGGCTATCGCCCAGTCCACCGACGACGCAGGCGCCACCGCCGAGATCGTCCGAAACTGCGAGAACACTCGCGGCTGCCAACCATCCGTGCGTACCCAGCCACCCTCGAGTGCGTAACGCGGGCGCTCGATTGACGCCGTCGCCTGCAGGTCGGTGAATCGCTGTTCGGGATCATCGCTCAGCGCGGGCAACGCTACTCGGCGGCCGTCCGACGCGGCCGCGCCGACGTGCACACCGAGTGGCAATCGCACGCCAGCACGCGCCGTGACCCAGCGACTGTCGCGCTCGCCGTCGTGTTCCTGGGCGACGAGTTCGAGCGATCCCGTGACGAAATCGAACGGAGCCCAACCCAGCGCGAGCCGCGAGTCGAGCGACGTCCATTCGGTGTGGTGGAACGCAGTGAGCTGCGCCGACCAGGTCGGTTGGCGATACCCGGCGACGCCACCGAACGTCCCGACATCATGCGCCACGTGGTCATCGAAGGGATCTACCGTGGGTTCACTTCCGCCGGTTCCATCACTCCCGTCGATGATCGGCACGCTGCCATCATCGGTTCGCGTCCACTTCGTGCGCGCCGCGAACCCATCGACCCCGAACCCGAGGCCGTCATCGCGCTCGCGCCAGGAGCCCCGCAACTGCACATCAAGGCGCGTCCCGCGGATCGCTGGACTCAGCACGACGCGGGCCGCGCCAACGCCCGACGAAAACAGCGTGTCGCGATCGATCGCCTGCACCACGGCCTGAACCTGCACACCCATCCGGTGCGACGGCGCCCAGCCGACCTGTACCCACCCATTGGTCAGGTTCGATGCGCCGCTGCCGCCCTGCGGTGCATTGACCCCGAAGTATTCGGCGGCGAGACCGAGACCGAGGCCGCTGGGGTAACGCCGCTCGAACGACCCGATGTAGCGCGCCAGCGAGCGATCACCGGACGAGACCCCGATAGTCGTGCGCGGCAGCTTGAGACTGTGTCGCCGGGTAAAGAGGTGAATCCGCAGCAGGGATGGTCCGCGTTCGATCTCCACCCGGTCGAGCAACGAGAGCGCAGGCAGGGACGCGTCGATCGCGAGGGTGTCGGGTCCCACGGGGAGGAGTGGCACACCGTCGAGGAAGTACTCCACCGACGCCGCGCCGCGACCGAGAAAGTCTGGCTGCTCGACTCGACCAAGCCACCCACCGCGCCAGAGGTACACGCCGGGCACGCGCTCAAGCAGGTCGCCGAGTGTCCGTGCGGCGGCCCAGTCGATCGAATCGCGCGTGAAAACGACGCGTGCACCAGCGGGCAGCAGACCGTCGACACCCACCAGCGGCAACGGACGGAGCTGGACCCGGCGTTCCGCGTCGACCTGCAGGTAGCGATCGGTCGACGAGAGCGTATCGCGGCGGGCGGTTGTGTCGGGACGGAGCGAATCGGCGGGCGGGCGCACTGGATCCTGCGCGTCGGCCGTCGGCGCGAAGCAAGCGATCATCGCGCACGCGAGCACGACGCATCGCCACCATCGCACGATCAAGTCTGACGCGCGAACAGGAACTCGGAGAAGAGGCGCACCAGCACACCGGTCGGGCCGCGCACCTGGGTCGCCGACTCGCGATCGGTGTAGGCGGTGCCCGCAATATCGAGGTGCGCCCATGGGTACCCTTCGACGAATTCACGCAGGAACCATCCGGCGGTGATGCTGCCCGCTGGACGCCCACCGGTGTTCTTGACGTCCGCAATATCGGATTTGATCAACTCGCGATACTCGTCCCAGAGGGGCAGCTCCCACACGCGCTCACCCGCTGCCTCGCCAGCCGCGATGAGCTCGGCGACCAGCGCCGGGTCGGTACCCATCAGCCCGCTCGCCGTGTGTCCGAGCCCGATGACGATTGCGCCGGTCAGCGTGGCACAATCGACCACCGCCGCCGGCTTGTAACGCCGCGCCCACGACAGCGCGTCGCACAGAATCAGGCGCCCCTCGGCGTCGGTATTGAGCACTTCGATCGTTTTGCCGAAATGCGAGTTCACCACGTCGCCGGGCTTGTATGCCGTACCTGACGGCATGTTTTCCGCCGACGGAATCAGTCCGATCACGTGCGTGCGTGGCTGCAACCGACCCAACATTTCAAACGTGCCCAGCACCGCTGCGGCACCCGACATGTCGTACTTCATCTCTTCCATTGATGGCGCCGGCTTGATCGAAATCCCGCCGGTATCGAACGTGACGCCTTTGCCCACGAGCACCACCGGTGGGTCGTCGCTGCCACGATACTCGAGCACGATGAAGCGCGGTTCGAGCACACTGCCCTGTGCCACCGCCATCAGGGCGTGCATTCCCTCGGCGACGATCGCGGCCCGGTCGAGCACCGTGACCTCGAATCCGTGTCGCGTCGCGAGCGCCTGCGCCTGCTCGCCCAAGTACTGTGGGGTGCATGTATTCGGGGGGAGCATCTGCAACCCGCGGGTGAACTCCTGGCCCGCCGCCACGGCGGCGCCGCGCACCACTCCGGCCGCGAACGCGTCGTCGGGTTCGAGTGTCGCGATGTCGCACTGAGTGAACAGCGGTTTCGGCTCCTCGGGTGGGCGCTTGAGGTCAGGGAAATGCCACGCGCCGAACGCGATACCCTCCGCGAGGGACTGCGCGGCCCGTGAAGGCGAAACGCCGGGCGCCACTCCGGCGAGCCACAGCACCGTGGCGCTCGGCACACCGAGGGTACGAGCACGCTTGCCGGCCGCCATCGCGGCGCGGCGAACCACACTCGAGTCGATCTTGTCCAAGTCGCCCAGGCCAACCAGAAGTACCCGCTTCACCCCACCGTCCGAATACAGGAGCGCCGTCTCGTCCCGCTTGCCGCCGAAGTCACCTGCAGCCCAGCATCGCACCACCGCACCGCCACACGCCGCATCAACCGACTCGATGCCGGCGGGCATGGCGCCCTTCGCGACGGGAATCACTAGCAGCGGGGTTTGCATCGCGGCGGGATGTGCCGCGCGGTACATGACGGTAAGCGCCATGATGTTTCCGGTGAAAGGATGGTCGATCGGCGGACTCAATCAGCCGCTAAATGTAGTCGGGGCGGCCCCTGTCTCATGCCCCTTGTTCGTCCATGCCGAGGGCGGGAATCGAACCCGCATGCCGTTGCCGGCAAACGATTTTGAGTCGTTCGCGTATACCAGTTCCGCCACCCCGGCGGGTGTGTGCGTGGCCGCGGGAACAATGCGCGCACCTGCTCCGACCGGCAAGCCTGCGTCCGACGCCTCAACGGCGATCGCGGTCGGGCCATCCGAGTGGCGGCCCGAGAATTTCCTTCCAGATGATCGCGTCACGAAGCTGACGCGTACTCCGTCTCGCGGTAACCGTCGCATCAACCAGCGGCGGCGGCGCGACCGCCCGAATTCGGGCATCGAACGCCTTGTGATCCGCCGGGCGCCAAGCGCGATTCCGACTCTCGGCGTCGGCGCGGCGCTGGCGCACGATCTCGTGCACCCCATCGTCGTAGCCGCGGTCGACCGGCGCCGCCTCAACGACGTCCGTTTCGAGTGACACCATCTGCGGGACGGTCTCGAGCGAAATGGCCTCTTCCCCCTGCCACTCGACTTCCTCGCTCTCCCCTCCGGGGGCCGAGCCTCGCCCGCCCGTCATCACCGGACCACGTTCGATCCCGCCCAGCTCACCCAGTTGCTCCCGCATTTCCCGCAGCAGCTCGTCCATCGTCTCCGGCGGACGGCGGGTCGCCGGCACGACACGCGGCTGGTGTTCCATCGGCCGCTCGCCTTGGCGCTGTCGCGCCTTTTTCACCAATCTGGCGACGACTGCCACGGCCATGTACACCAGTGCGAGAACGAGCGGGGTATCGAGATCCATCGGATCAGGCCAGCGGCTCGCTAGGGGTCGCGTTGTCGCCGCCGCCAATCGCGCGGCGCATCCCGGTGTCGGCCTCGATGTTCTTGTAGCGCTGATAATCCATCACACCGAGATTGCCGTTGCGCAGCGCTTCGGCGATGGCCTGCGGAATCAACGCCTCGGCTGCGACCAGCTTCGCCCGCTCGCGCTGCACCTCCGCCTTGTACTCCTGCTCCATCGCGACGGCGAGGGCCCGACGCTCTTCGGCTTTCGCCTGGGCGATCCGCTTGTCGGCTTCGGCCTGGTCGGTCTGCAACTCGGCGCCAATGTTCTTGCCGACATCGACGTCCATGATGTCGATCGAGAGAATCTCGAATGCCGTGCCGGCGTCGAGACCCTTCGCGAGGACGGTCTTCGAGATCATGTCGGGATTCTCAAGCACCGCCTTGTGCGACGCTGCCGAACCGATCGTGCTCACGATGCCTTCGCCGACCCGCGCGAGAATGGTCTCTTCGCCCGCACCACCGACCAGCCGATTCACGTTGGCTCGCACCGTCACCCGGGCGAGGGCGAGCATCTGAATTCCATCCTTGGCCATCGCCGCGACCTTGGGCGTTGTGATCACCTTCGGATTTACGCTCACCTGGACCGCCTCGAGCACGTCCCGGCCAGCGAGATCGATCGCTGTCGCCTGCTTGAACGTCAGCGGAATGCCGGCCTTGTCGGCAGAAATGAGCGCGTTGACCACCCGCGCCACGTTGCCGCCCGACAGGAAATGTGCCTCGAGTTCGTTGATCCCGAGCGACAGTCCGGCCTTGGTGGCGGTGATCAGCGGATCGACAATGCGCGTCGGATCGACCTTCCGGAAGCGCATCCCGAACAGGGTCATGAACGGCACGCGCACCCCGGACGCTGCGGCACGAATCCAGAGCCCGATGGGGATGAACCGGAAGAAGAGCACTACCACCATCAGGCCGAGGAAGAACAACACCATCAGCATTGCAAGCCCAGTTGTGTCTTGATTCACGTTGTCAGGCCCTCAAGCAGGAAGTTGGGACACGGGGCGCGCCAGTCGCACCACGTGACGGTATCCTTCAGCGCGCACCACCGTCACCGTGGCACCCGCCATCACGAAGTCGCCTTCGCTCACAACGTCAATCCGTTCGCCATCGACCTCGGCCACACCGGCCGGGCGCAAGTCTGTCAGCGCCACGCCGTCACGTCCAATCAGTTCGTCGCGTTGCGGCGCGGAGATATACCCCTCGGCCCGATGGGTCTGTTGCTTGAGGAACAACCCGGCGAAGCGGTGCGAGCTGGGCAAGTGCCTGAGCCACGCGAAGAATACCGACGCGGTGATCACCAGGCTTGCGCCAAGAACAACCAATGCAGTCGAGATGTCGCCTCCAGTGGGTGTGGCACCGAGCATCGCGAGCACGACGGCGCCGAGCAGGAAGCAGACGCCAAGGACGCCTGCGACACCGAATCCCGGTAGCAGGAAGACCTCGACGCCGAGCGCGGCCAGGCCGAGCCCAAGCAGGATGACTTCTTCCCAGCCAACCAGTCCAAGCAGGAACGACGAACCAAAGAACAGCCCGAGCGAGATCAATGAAATCAATCCGCCGATTCCGAACGCTCCAGCCTTGATCTCGAAAATCAAGCCGAGCACCCCGAGCGACAGCAGCAGCGGCGCCACGACCGGATTCGTCAGGAACCCGACCACCGCTTCGGCCCAGGTCGGATCGATCACTCGCACCTCGGCGCCGCCGAATCCGAGCGCAGCGGTGACCGCATCGAGCGACGCGAGTTCCGCTTCGGCATACCCGTTCGCCAGGGCCTGCGCGGTGGTGAAGGTGAGGAGCTGGCCGGCGGGAACGATCCCCGCGACGCCGAGGTGCTCATCGACCATCGCCTCCGCAATCGCAGGGTTGCGGCCGCGCGCTTCGGCGAGTGCGCGAAACTCGGCTCGCATGGCGCTGACGATTTTCTCGGATCCCTTGGTGCCCTGTCCGTCCACTGGCGTCGCAGCGCCGAGGACGCCGGCCGGTGCCATGTAGATCCGGTTCGCTGCGAGTGCGATCATGGCGCCAGCGCTGAATGCCCGTGGGTTGACCCACGCCGCCACCGGAATGGTGGCGCCCCGAACGGCATCGACGATTCGCTCTGCCGCGTCGATCCGACCGCCGGGCGTATCGATGTCGAGCACGACCGCCGACGCACCGGCCGCCACCGCGGTGGCGACGGCGCGACTCACGAATGCCGCCAACCCGTTGTCGATCACCCCGGAAATCGGCACGCGATAGACGACGGGGCGCTGTGCCGCCGCAACTGACGGCAGGCACAACACCCCGATGACGATTCCCCGCAGCAGATGGCGCATCCGGGCTCCTTCGAGGTCGAGCCCGCAATTTAGCGCCTTTCAGTCAATCGTGCGGCAAGTTCAGAGCGGCGGACGACGTCCGGCCTGTGGTACGCGCTGCTGTTGCATCTCGCGCACTCGCTGCAACAGGCGATCCCGCATCAGCAGAAACTGGCCGCGTTGCACCGGGCTCAGGATCGGCGTGAGTTCCCGCATCTCGTCGCGAAAACTCTCCATGTACGCGACGCGGTTCGCCGTCATGCGATCGACCAGTCGGCTGACGCTATCCGCGCTGGCCGCGATACCGGGACGCAGCTGCGCATTGAGCGCCATGCGCATGCTACGCTCCTCATTCTCGATCGATTCGCGCCGTTCCGCCCATGCCGTGAGCACGCGCGACGTGCGCGCGGCCTGATCGTCGGTGAGCGCGAGTTCCTCGCGCACCCGGCGCTGGAACACTTCCTCGATCCGTTCACGCAACACCGCGGAGCGGGCGCCGGGCACGCCGGCTTGCGCCGCGAGCTGGGGCACCGAGCCGAGCAACAGCCCACCGGCGAACAACACGACCAATCGACGTAGCATTATCCCTCCACTGAGCGGAGCAGGCGCTCCAGTTCATCGTCCGTCAAGTCGCTCATTTGTGCGGGCCTCACCCCGGCGGCTTCACCCGGGACACTGGCCTCGATCAGGCCGAGCACCTGTTCAAGTTCCGCCTCGGTGAGCGCGTTGAGTTCGGGCAGCAGTGCGACGACCGGCGCAGCAGGCGACGGCACCGAGGCGTTGTCACGCGACCACACCACCGCGAAGGCGATGCTCGCTGCGGCGGCGAGTCCGAGCGCGACCGTGCTCCAAGGCACGTGCGGACGAACCGGGACCGCCTCCGGACGTCGGAGTCGCGCCAGCACTGCGGTCGCGACGGCGTCGTGGTCAAGCACCGTGCCGCGGCCGATCATCGAGCCCGCGCGAACCAGTCGCCACTCGGCGGCGCACCCGTCGCATCCAGCGATGTGCCGCGCCTCGTCGTCCGTCCACGTGGCCCGGCCGTGTACAACGTCGGGAAGCCGGTCGGCAAGGGCATCGCAAGGGATCATTCGAGCCACTCCTTCAATCGCTTGACCGCGTTATGGTAATGCACCCGTGCAGCTCCGGTGGTTGTGCCAAGGCTGGTGGCGATCTCGCTGTAGCCCATTCCCTGTTGCGCCCGCAAGAGGAACACTTCACGCTGCAGGTGCGCCAAGCGGGTCAGCCCCAGCTGCAACTGCTGCTCCGTTTCCGACGCCGAGAGGTCGCCGGCCGGGTCCGCGCTATCGGTGGCATCATGATCGTCGATCGCCAGGACGATCCGACCCTTGTCTCGGCGAAACCCGTCTTTCAACAGGTTCACAGCGATCCGGAAGAGCCACCCGCGAAACGTCCCGTCGCCCCGCCACCCGCCGAGTGCACGGAACGCCTTGAAGAACGCGTCCTGGACCAGGTCGTCGAGGTCAGCGCTGGCGGCGCCCGACGCGACCAGATAGCGTCCAAGTGCCTCGGCGTGACGCCGTACGAGCTGCGCCGCGGCGCGCTCGTCGCCGGCGAGCCAGGCCGCGACGAGTTCCGGATCGCTCGGCGGGTCGATCGCGACAGCGGCCATTGGGAGTAGGGACGGCTCCACGGTGGGGATGTTAAGGTAGAATAGGTCGATGATGGATGATGGATGATGGATGATCGATGGGCGTTGGCCTGAGGTTGGGCAAATGGTGCTGGGCCGCGGACGGCTAACAGCTGATGCCCACCTGCCGCACCATCGAAACTCCATCATCCATCATCCATCATCCATCATCGATCATCAAGAAACATGTAACTGGTTATCCCAAATGCCGTTAGACTGTCCTACATCAAGTCACTTCACAGCTGTGGCGGCACGAGCATGATCGCTTCCACCGTGGCGTACCCATTGATCATCGGACACCGCGGTGTTTCGGGCTACGCCGTGGAAAACTCGTCGCACGCGTTCTCCCTGGCGATGGACCTGGGGTGTGATGGGGTCGAACTCGACGTACACGTCACCCGCGACCGGCGGCTGGTCGTCCATCACGATCCGGTGCTGCTGAGCGGCATCGTCATTGCCGAGGCAACACTCGAGGAAGTCCGGGCCGTTCCGCTTCCCGACGACACGCCGATTCCGACCCTTGAGGATGTGTTCGCGCTGCTGGCCCCGCACATGCACCTCTTTGTTGAGGTCAAGTCGCTCGGCGAAGACAGCGACGATGCGTTGCTCGCCTGTCTCAGCGCTCCGGGCGCGCCGGACGCGATTCACGTACACGCGTTCGACCACCGGATTCTGGCCCGCCTCCACGGCAAAGCCCCCACCCTGTCGCTCGGCGCGCTCTCGTCGTCGTACCCGCTCGACCCGATCGGCCCCTTGCTGGCCTGCGGCGCTCGGACGCTCTGGCAGGAACATCACCTGATCGATGAGGCGCTGGTGACCCAGTGTCGGGACGCGGGACTTCAAGTCATCGCCTGGACAGTGAACCGGGCGGTTGATGCGGATCGACTCCGCGGACTGAGAGTGGCGGGGCTGTGCGGCAACTGGCCTGAACGGCTGCAACCACCCGCGGATTGAGTGGCCTGGAAGTATGAAAAAGGGCGCCCTTTCGGGCGCCCCTTGCGTTGCTCGCTTCGACGGTTCAGCTCGCAGCCTCGATCGGGTACACCGAGATCCGCTGGCGGTCGCGATCCTTGCGCTCAAACTTCACCACGCCATCAATATACGTGTGCAGCGAGTCATCCTTCGCCCGGAAGACGTTGGTGCCCGGGTGGAACTTGGTCCCGCGCTGCTTGACCAGGATGCTCCCCGACGTGACCCGCTCCCCGCCGAAATGCTTCACGCCGAGGTATTGCGGATTCGAGTTGCGGCCGTTGCGGCTTGAGCCGACGCCCTTTTTATGTGCCATGCGCTACCTCAGCCGAACAGGACGTCAGTGATGCGGACTTCGGTGTACTTCTGCCGATGCCCAGTCTTGCGCCGATAGTTCTTGCGGCGCTTGAACTTGAACACGAAGATCTTGGCTTCCTTGCCATGCCCGACCACCTCGGCGGTGACCGACGCGCCGGACACCGTGGGGGCGCCCGTCGTGATCGAGTCGCCGTTCGAGCTGAGGAGTACCTCGTCGAACGTCAGCGTATCGCCGGCGGACTTCTTTTCCTGATACGGCAGGCGGAGCGTGGCGCCCTTGACGGCGCGAAACTGCTTCCCCAATGCCTTGAAAATCACGTACATAGCGCCTTCTGGTGCATGGGTCGAGGTAGTCCAGCCGCCAAGAATAGTGGTGGACTACGGTAAGATCAAGGCCAAGCTATGCCACCGCATAGAGTTCGGTGACGTCACGCCCAGCTGGGCGGCTCATGAGCCGGAACTCGTCGAGCCGGAGCATCGGGTCGTCCCTCACCTCGAGCTCGATGCTACCCTGCCGACCGAGGAGCGCGACCAGCTTCGGCTCCTCCTCCAGGAGGTACAGCGCGACGTCCGGGTGCAGCCGAATTGCGAGCCGGCGTTCCTTTTTTTCCACCGACGCCCGCTTGAGCGCCCGCTCAAGCCTGCGGGTGACCACTTCGGGT
>JANMSC010000314.1:0-3966 GCA_031388885.1 Gemmatimonadales bacterium
TACCGGCGCAGCGAGATTCACCCCACCGGCTGCATTGGCCGGCGTGACGCTGACGACGGTGGCGGCGGGATCGATCGCCACGGACGTGGCCGAATCGGAGCAGGCGGCCGCGAGGAGGACGACGCCTCCGAACGCGGCGAATGTTTTGCGGAGCATACGAATCTCCTTGAGCGTGGGATGAGGAGCGCGTGGCGAGACGCCACGCCTCGCGTGCGAGGCGCGACGGAGGTACCGGGGCTAACTGCGGGCGTGGGTTCGCGCGCCCTCGTGCGTGTGTCGCACGCGTGAACATGCCGACGAATCTCGCACCAGGGGAGCGAAGGCGCCGTCGGGCGAATCGTGTGTTGTGGTCGGGATTTTTCGGTGTGAAAGCGTGCTGCATGTCGGGTATTCTACGCAGCGTAAAACCCAGAGGCGGGCGAGGAAACGAGGGATCCTTTCACACTTCGTCTACTGCCGCCCGTGAGGTGGCGTTTTCGAATCTTGCCCTCGCCGGCTCCTGCGTGCCGTCGGCGTAGTGCCCGGCTCGTCGAAGCGCATGCGCAGCAGTCGCACCGAATTGAGGAACACCATGATATCCGGTCCCAGGTGAATGATCGCCGCCTCGACCGGTCCGATGAGCTTGAGCAGCGCGGCCACGATCCCGAGGACGTGCACCACGCCGACGCCGACGAACAGGTTCTGCTGGATCGTTCGGTAGGCGCGCCGCGCGATAGCGCGCGCATCGGCGATCTTGCCGATGTCGTCGGTCATGAGCGCGACGTCGGCCGCCTCGATCGCCGCCTGCGTCCCGGCCACGCCCATCGCGATGCCAACGTCGGCTTGCGCGAGGGCCGGCGCGTCGTTGATCCCATCGCCGACCATGGCGACGAGCGCTCCGCCTGCCTGCAGCCGCTTGATGGCGTCCACCTTGGCGTCGGGGAGCAGGTCCGCCTCGATATCGTCGACGCCCAACTCTGCAGCGATACGTCGCGCGGTGGCCGCATTGTCGCCGGTCAGCATCACGATGCGCTCGATGCCGCTGGCCTTGAGCCGCGCCAGCGCCTGCTTCGCGCCTGGGCGCACCGCATCGGCCAGGTGCAGCACGCCGAGTGCGACCCCATTGGCCGCGATGTAGACGACTGTTTGCTCATCGGCGTCGCTCGGGCGCGGGATCGTGACGCCGCTCTCAGTGAGAAACGCCGCGTTTCCGGCGAGCACGGGCTGCCCGTCGATATCGGCCCGCACCCCCCGGCCGCGAACGACCTCGAATGCCGTAGGTTCCGGGACCTGAATGCCCGCCGCCTCGGCGCGGTCGACGACCGCCTTCGCGAGGGGGTGACTCGAGCGCCGCTCCGCCGCCGCCGCCAGCCGCAGGAGGTCGGTCTCAGGCACCGCCTCGTCGAACCGTTCGATCCGGATGACTTCGGGACGCCCGACGGTGAGCGTGCCCGTCTTGTCGAAGGCCAGCACGCGCACCTTGGCCAACTGCTCCAAGTAGATGCCTCCCTTGAGCAGGATGCCGGCCTTGGCGGCGCGCGCGATAGCCGCGATCACAACCAGCGGCGTCGCAAGTCCCAGCTCCGCCGGCGAGGTGAATATCAGGAGAGTAATGATCAGTCGAAGGTCGCGCGTGACGAACCATACGCCGAGCAGAAAGACCAGCACCACTGGGATGAGCCACGACGCGACACGGTCGGCCAGGCGCTGAACGGGTGCCTGCGACTCCTCGGCGGTCTCCACGAGGGCAATGATGCGCGAGAACATCGTGTCACCCCCCACCTTCTGCGTCTCGACATCGAGCGCGCCCAACTCCACGACGGTACCGGCAAAGACCGTGGCCCCGGGCGCCTTCTCCTGCGGAATGCTCTCCCCGGTGATCGGCGCCTGGTTCACCGAGGCATCGCCGCTTTGAACGACACCGTCGACGGGGATCTTCTCGCCGGCACGGACGATGACGATATCACCGGGCTTCACCTGCGCGAGCGGGAGCATGACGTCGCCACCGTCGCGCCTAACGAGCGCCGTCTGCGGAACGCTGCCGATCAGCGCCTTGATGGACGCGCGTGCACGCTCGGTGTTGAGTTCGGCGATGAACTCGGCGATTAGGATGATCGTCATGAGCACCGCGCCCGCCACGTACTCGCGCCCGAGCATGGCAATACTCGTGGCGATCGTCACGAATACCTCGGTGCCGATCTTTCGCTCGCGAACGATGTCGAGGAGGCCGGTTTTGGCCAGCGGGTAGAGGCCCACCGCGACTGCCGCGAACAAGACGGGCAACGGCGCCACACCCGCTCGGTAGAGCAGCACGACGACGCCCACGCCGACAATGCGCGCCACTTCGATCCAGCGCGCCCTTGTCATCAGGCCCGTGGTCACGGGGGAAGGTGGGGGCAGCGGCTCCGAGCGTGCGACAGCGGGTGGCGACTCGGCAGGCGGTGACATTGTGGCGTCCTCACAGTGGAAAGAACGACAGACAGATTCGCGACGCGTATCGCCCGAACAGCGTCTCGCTGGCGAAGATAGCACTGCCCTATGCTTGTCGCTGACTGCGCACTACATTTTCTGGTGATTCATGCGCTGGCTGTTTGTACGCTGATGCATAGCGCGATTTGTGTGATCATGTCGGGGCCTGTCGGCTGTACCGAAATACGATGCGGCTCGTCGCACCGGACAGAGGGCGGCACAGAGGGCGGGCATGAATAGCGAGGCAGTCCGTGGGGGGCCTCACGCGGAATCTCGTGCTTCGGTCGCGGTCGATCGACTAATCTGGATGTAATGCGCCAACTCACCGTTCCTCGTTTCGTACTCACGATCCTCGCTTGTCTCGCTGCGCTCTCCGGGCCGGCGAACGCGGTGGCCCATGGTATGGCGCACCATCACGGCGCGGCGGACTCGTCGACGCGGGTCGGTACGCCCGGTATGGCGCCGACATTGGTACATCGCACGATCGCCGCGCTGAATGTGGACGAGGGCCACGCGGTCCTGCACCAGGTGGCGGTCGCGCCGCAGCGGGACCGCGCGCCGATAACGGCACAGCTCACAGCAGAATTAGGGACATCGCCGGCGTCACCGGTGGCGTCGTGCCCGATCGCCCTGTTCTTGACGACGCCGGTGCGCTGCCCCGAGATGTTTTTCTCGGCGGTCCAGATCGCATCGCAGCACGTTCCAGCCGCTACCCGGTCTCGAGCCCCGCCGCTCGGCTGATAGCCGCGAGTGTTCTGCGCCTAACGCTGGTAGGCGCAGTGCTGCCCTCAACTAAACGGAATCGACCCACTCAGTTACGCGCGGCTGGCTAGCCGTCTTCGTTGGCCGTTCGCACAGCTGAGAATCGTTAGTGTTCGCGTCGCCGATACGGCGACTTCGAGCGCTCGCGGTCGGGTCGCTGCGGATCGTCCTCACCGATCGGTTCCGCGGAGGTCGGCTCGGCACGGAGCGCGCGGCGCGTCCGGTGGATCCAGAACCAAATACGACTGGCGACGTCCTCGCGCGCTCCGGCCTCTGGTGCCGCTGCGGCGCGCCTCAACGATTCCATGCTTCAACGCGGGTGAAAAAGATCGTGAATGTCATGACTGCTTTCCTCCCCCTGCAGGTAGCTGTGCTGCTGCTGGTGTCGTCGGCATGGGTCGCGGCGGCGCAGCGTGTGTTGCCCGACTCGACGCGTCCTGCGGCTCGCTCAAGAGACCAGATATCTGCGGCCCTTGGACTCGCCGAGGTACTCCGGCGCGCCGTCGACCAACACCCCCTTGTCGAGGCTGCGCGTGCTCGCGTGTACTCCGCCCGTGGGAACCGCCTAACCGCGCGCACGCTGCCGAACCCCGTGTTCACGGTTTGGGCTGAGGACGTGCGAGTTCCCGGGGGCAGCGGCTCGATCCCTCTCGACCGCGAAACTCAAACGTACGCGACCCTGCCGCTCGAGCCGCTCTTTCAACGGTGGCCACGCGTACGGCGGGCCGAGGCGGAGGTTCGGGCAGCCGACGCCGA
>JANMSC010000323.1:0-1966 GCA_031388885.1 Gemmatimonadales bacterium
GGTGCCGCCGACGTCGAAGTCGAGCCGGAAGGAAAAGAAATGCTGGTGATGAATCGCAGCGAGGTGTTGCGTGACCTGAACGCCGAATCGCGGATCAGCCCGGTGGACACCCTTGACCTGCATCATGCCGGTCAAGTCGATCTCCATCGCGATGACTCCATCTGGCGATAGCACCCAACTGAAGCCATAGTCGTAGTTGCCAACCGTCGTCGCGAAGCGGATCACCAGCTCGCGCGAACGTTCGGCGCGTGCGCCGTGTCGCCAGCGCAACCCGCCGTCACGCTCGTAGATGCCGATCGCCCCGGTGAGGGTACGAGGTTCTCCGCGGTGATTCGCGAGCACGGCATCGACACGAACGGCGCCGGCCGGCAGGTCCTGGCCGGGTACGAGGGTTGCTGCCGTGGAACCCAAGCCGAACTCACCCACATCGAATACGCTGCGAAATCGCCATGCGGGCGATGCATCGCCATAGGGAACCAGCATCTCTGCCACTGCGGCTCGCGCCATGATCGATCGGCGCGGCGCGTCTCCAATCGCACGGCCCAGCTGATAGAGCACCAACCCTTCCCGCGGGTGGAGTGCGAACTGAAAACTCCACCCCAGCCAGGTTACGGTGTGGCCGTCGATCCGGAACGCCGGTGATCCGGCGGCCAGCTGGAGGGGAGCGAGGCGTGCATGCGAAGGGAGCACTTCCGGGGTCGAGTCGAGTGGGGGTGGGTCAGGTTCCGCGTCGACGACATCGATCACCTTACGATCCGACAAGTCGATCAGCGCAGTCAACCCCTCGACGGGTGTGGCGTGTGGCGAGCGCCCCGACCGCAGCGACGCCATGACACGTAGATAGCGATGGCCGGCCGTTGTGAGGCGTGGGTCAAGCGTTCCAGGTCCCATCTGCACCGCAACGACCTCGTCCGGGCCGAGGCCGCGGCGCGCCAGTCCGCGAAGCCAGCGGACATCGGAGAGCAGGAGCTGACCGGCGAGTCGACCGTCCATCCTGGTGAACGCGGGGATCGCGCCCGGGCGCTGGACGACGGAGGCGACACGTTGGCTGTCTAGGTCGATGACGGCGTCGGTCACGAGTTCCGACCGCTGGTCGAAGAGTCTGGCATCGGCGCGGCGCGGGGGGCGAGGACGGCCCGGGCTGAGCGATTCCTTGTCGGGTTCGCGCAGCACCAGCAGCAGGACGGTTATGCTGTCGTCGAGCAACCCGCCGGATCGAAGCAGCGCGCTTGCTGCGGTGATCTCCGCTGCGGTGAGCGGCTCGAACGGAGCTGGTGTTGTTGTGGAGTCACACGCCTGGGCGCTGAACAGCAACAGCGCTGCACTGAACGGTCGAGGTAGTTGCACTCCGGGCGTTTCCTCACACGGTTGTGTCGTTGCTCACGGCGGACATGGGGACACACCAAAGGTACGGCCCCCGGCGCGTGGAAGCGCAGGGGGCCGTCGCCAGTGCGAACGCCTGGGTGGATTCGGACCTAGACAGCCACGACTAGCTTGGCCGACTCTGCGAGATCGAGTTGCCAAGGGTCAGGGTCGACAGCCTGGCCTCTTCAGTGAGCACTGGTGCCACAAACTTCTTGCGTGATTCCATGAAATCTCTCCTGGGTGGATGAATCGTGACCGAACGAGTGACTCCGCGCGCGACTGGCTCAGCTGTTACCCGAAATAAGCCCGTTGACGAGCGTCAGGACTGACAAACCGGCTTCCTCGGTCAGTACGGGGGCGACGAATGCCTTGCGAAGCTTCATGGCGCACCTCTGAAGTGAATTTGCTCGGGTCGGTACAATCGGTTCAGCTAGCACGCGAAATCTGGCCTTGGAGCGTCAAGACCGACAACCGGGCTTCCTCGACGAGCACAGGGGCAACGAATGCTTTGCGCAACTTCATGGCGGACCTCCGAAGGTGAGTTTGAACGGGGTAGCGCGACTACCTCAGTTACCCGAGATGAGCCGGGTGCCTAGCGTCA
>JANMSC010000313.1:0-2009 GCA_031388885.1 Gemmatimonadales bacterium
GTTCCGCGGGTGCGTTGGCGCGCTGCGCGGGATCCCGCGATGTAGAACTCCCAGAAGCCCTGCATCGAATTGCCGGTTGCCAGCACCACACGGCCGCTGCGCCGCGCCACGTCGAACTCGCCCCGATACAGCGTCTGCACCTTCGGCAGGACCGCCGACGGGGGCCCCGTCACGCGACCGTCGCGATCAACGGGGAACCTGACCAGATCATCCTCCCGCACCGCACCGGCGCGGAAAACGAGAAGGCCATCGCCAGCCGGTGTCCACCGGATCGTCCGCCTGTAGTGCCCCACCTGTAGCGAGTCGAGCACTGCGCCATCACGCCGCACGAGAAACAGACCGCGGGATATATGGCTCAGGGCAAGCACACGTCCATCCGGTGACCAGCCGACTTCCTCGAAAGGACCTCGGGGCATGGCCACGCTGTCAGTCACGCCGCCGGTGGTAGTCGCGATGACATAAGCAAAGGCGGTCGCGTCACCGCGTGACGTCGGGATGAGCACCACGCTGTCGCCGCAAGCGTGAGTGTCGAATATGCCGGACGGTCCGACCGGTCGAGCCACCCCTCCCAACCGGGGGATGAAAAAGAGACCCTCGCGCAGCGAATCGAGCCGCGCCACCACGAGCAGGGCCGTGCCATCGTGCGTCCATCGTGGTGCGCCGATCTCCGGAACATCCGCAAGGATCGTCACCGGAGCGGCGTTGCCGGTCTCCTGCACGATGAGCGAGGCGACGCATGGATCGAACTCGCCGCGATCGCATCGCCTGTCGACATACGCGACGAAGTCGCCGTCGGGAGAGATCGCCGGGAATCGGGACCGTCCGTTGAAGGTGAGCTGCGCCCCACCAGGATTCGTGGCGAGGGGGGTGGCGCGCGGACTGCGCGACATGACCAGCGCAGTCGTCAGGGCCCCGATCATTGCCCCGATACCCAGCGCCATGCGCCAGTCGAGACGCTGGCCCCTCCGGACCGTCTGTCCCAGTGGCCGCGCGTGGTCGTGCGCCGTCAGCGCGGTTGCGAACTCGGCGGCCGAGGCGAAGCGATCGGCCGGCAGCTTGGCGAGCGCCGTGAGCACGGCGTGTTCCGTCGCCAGCGGCACGGTGTCGCGCCTGGTCACGATGGACGCCGGGCGCTCGGTCAGCACCCTGGCCACGATCGATTGGACTGTGCTCCCCGTGAAGGGTGGGTCGCCGGTCAGCATCTCGTAGCACACCGCGCCGAGCGAGTAGAGGTCGCTCCGCGCGTCGATCACGCGCTCTCCCATCGCCTGCTCGGGACTCATGTACTGCGGCGTCCCCAGCGAGAGTCCCGTCTGCGTCATCCTCTGCCCGCCGGCGGTCTGGACCGCGAGCGCGATGCCAAAGTCGGCGACGAGCGCATGCCCGCCCTGCAGCAGGATGTTCTCGGGCTTGATGTCGCGGTGGATGACGCCCTGGCCGTGCGCGTAGCCAAGGGCGTCGGCAACCTCCCGCCCGATGCGAACCGCATCGTCGATCGGCAGGAGCCGCTCGCGGGCCAGCCGGCTTCGGAGAGTCTCGCCTTCCACGAACGGCATCACGTAAAAGAGAAAATCCCCGGCCGCGCCGGAGTCGTGCAGGGGGAGAATGTGCGGGTGCTGGAGGTTGGCCGTGGTGCGGATCTCGGCGAGGAAGCGCTCGGCGCCAAGGGCCGCGGCGAGGTCGGGATGCAGGACCTTCACCGCGACCTTGCGCTGGTGCCTCAGGTCCTCGGCGAGATAGACGGTCGCCATGCCCCCGGCACCGGCCTCGCGCTCGATCCGGTACCGGTCGGCAAGAGCCAACCCGAGTCGCTCCGCGACGTTGGTCATCGCTCGATAGCCCCCACGATCCCCGTCAGCCGGTCACCCACGCGCCTACCTCACGAGCGCCGGCAGCTCACGCACGATCGTCCATGCGCCGAGCACGGCCATCGTCAGCGCGACGACCACCCCTCCCGCGGTGAGCCAGCGCGGGTGCCGGGGGCATGGCGACCGTCTATCTCGCCGAGG
>JANMSC010000387.1:0-2830 GCA_031388885.1 Gemmatimonadales bacterium
GCGTGCTCGTGGTGCGCGACGAACGCCGGGCGAACCTTGACCATCAAGGCCTTGAGCTCTGCATTCTGCGCGCTCGGTACCAGCGTTTTGTCGAGCGCGTCCAGTACGGCCTCATGGAGATCGTCGCCAACGGCGACGTGACCGGCGACGGCGTCGTTACCATCGCCGTCCTCAGTCCGTACGACGAGTCGCACTTCATTCCCAACTATTGTGCGTGGCTCGGGCGCACGTTAGGCATCGCGGTCGCCGCGTCGAACGTCCAGGTGTCGACGACCGGCGCCGCCAACAGTCCGGCCATCAACGCCCGAGTCGCCAACGCCGACGCGGTCTGGATTAAGGGAGGCGACTAGGGACTCTTCTACGACCTCTGGAACGGCACCCAGCGGGAGACGAGCATGCGCGCCGTCATCGCGCGCCGCGGTGCCATGGGCGGGACCAGTGCGGGGGCGATGTCGCTGGCCGAGTATTGCCTCTGCGGCGGGATGTCGCTCGAGTCCAAACACGTGATGCAGGACGCGCGGACGCCGTATCTCGACGACGACAGCCAGCCCGGGACCTCCGGAATCCACGCCGATTTTCTCGGCGTCATCCGCGGCGTCTTCATCGATAGTCACGTCACCGAGCGCGCGCGACTTGGACGTATGCTCGGCGTGCTCGCCCGCGCACACGAGGACGCCGGACTCGACACGCTTCTCGGTGTGGGGATCGGGTCGCACTCCGGGCTGGTCATCCGGAACGGCATCGGCGAAGTGCGAGCGGCGGGAAGCGTCAACTTCGTGCAGCAAACGCCGGCCACGGTGCGGCGCCGGGTAAACGGTCACCCGCTCGTGTACACGCAGCTAAGAGTTGACAGGCTCACCGAAGGATGGCGCTACGATCTCCCTCACCGCTCACCCGTGCTGTCGGCGCTCCCGTCCGGTGTCGTCCCCGTCACCTACCCCGGGCCCGGCGCGTCCAATCAGGGCGCGCTGACGATCGATGGTGGACGGGAGTCCGATCGGAAGAAGTTCGAGCTCGTCGCCCGCTACGCCCCCGATCCGTACTCGCTGACGCGGACCACAGCGTCGGCGTTCGTCGCGCGCGCGGTCGGCATGCCGCACATGGGCAACTACGAAAACCGAGACACGAAGGATGAAACAGTCTTTCGTGCGTTGTACGACGCGGTGGGCGCCGTCGGCGTGTTCATGTTCGCCGGCGGCTCGTCCTCGCGTACGTCGGCCGATCCTAACTGGCTCTCGTTCGAGGGCGCGTCGGGCAGCATGGTGGTCGACCTGCAATCCGCGTCGTACCGCGGGCTTTCGCCGTGCACATCGTACTGGTCGGATCGCACAGAATCGCTTCACCCCGCAGCCTTCGTCGGCGCCACGCTGCACGCCATCGGTAGATCGGCATCCAACTCGATGCGCTACGACACACGCCTTTACCAAATCGTCCCATAGATTCCATACAGACAATAGGTGAGGCGGGCAACCGGTCTGAGATCGCCGCTCACGATCAGCGTGGTCGGCGCGCGAGCCAAGTGGTCAGCTTGGTTCCGGCGATGGAATCCCGTGCGGTGGTCGAGTCGATCCACTCGCGATACAGCGGCAGCGTCTTGAGGTACGTCACATACCGTGGATACTTCACCGGGTCCTTACCGTCGAGGATCTCGACCGCCGTGCGCACCGTCGCCTCGGCAAACGCGCGCCATATGCGCTTCCCGAACGCAGCCGTCGCGAGTTGCGGCGCGCCGAGGTAGCCCGGCCATCCTTCTTGTCGCGCCACGGCAAAGGCTTCCGCGTAGTTCGCGCCCGAGACCGAGGGGGCGCGCCGATAGTCGGCAGCGACGAGGTCGGGACGCAAGTACAGCATCAGACTATGCTCGTCCATGCCCGCATGCAACGAGAGCCCATCGGCGCGCTTCTCCGTGGGCGTCATGACGGACATGGCGTCGCCCCAGCCTCCCAGCACCGGGAGAAGTCCCCACAGGTTGACCATCGTGCCACCGTACGTGTCGTGGAAATAGTCGGCGGCATCATCGAGTGCGCCGATGTGGAGTGGCGACCCGTGGACATGCACGAGCAACACCCAGCGGAATCCCTGCTCGCCAAGCTCACTGGCGAGATCGACAAAGGCGGCACGCAGCGTCGACGGGCGCACCGCGTAGGTACCCGGGAAGGTGAACTGTCGCCCGATCTCATTGGAGCCGCTCGCGCCGACGGAAATCGGCGGGAACACCAAGGCCGTCCATCCGGGACGACGGCGAACAATGCCGGCGGCAAGTTCGCTCGTCAGGCGAGCGCTCAGGATGCCGTCGGTGAAGGCCGGCAAGTAGGGCCCGTGCTCCTCAAGCATCCCGCCCTGCAGAACAACTACCGTGCGACTGCGGTCGAGCGCGCGAATCTGTCGGGTGTTGAGGTTTCCGATATGCCGGACCTGCGCCGGCAGCGCGCGAGCGAGGACGAGCGCGCAGGTCAACAGCACACCGAGTCGAAGTCGCATACCATGCTCCACAGGTCGAAGGACATCAACAGGAACGGGACCAGCCACCTCGCGAAGACTTGAACGGCTGCAGGACGTGATCGAGCGAGTCCGGTTGTCAACGTGGTCGTGCTCGCGGCCGCTCATCGGCGATGTATTGGTACCGGATGAGCCAACGACCGCCTTCTTTCGAGATGACAAATGTGGTGTGCGTGCGGCGGTCGATGACACTCCCATCCGCCAACCGCTGTCCCTCCCGTTCGTGGAACTCGTGCACGATCGCGACGTCGGGTCGCACGAAGATCAGTTCCGGGGGTGCCTCGCGAAGCATTCGCGACTCCGTGAACCCAGTGTCCGCGTACAGCCCCGC
>JANMSC010000403.1:0-2723 GCA_031388885.1 Gemmatimonadales bacterium
TGCCGCCGATCTTCCCGGAGAGCTTGCCGAAGGCGATCACCGAACCGGAGAAGGTCACCGCCCCGATCAGGATGCCGACGTAGATCTCCATTTCGTGGATGGCTTTGGCTGCGCCCGAGCCGACGGGTGCACCTGCACCGCAGCCGAACCCACGAGCAACCGGATCACGAAGAATGACGCGATGGCGAAAACGTCGAGCAATACGATCCGCTTGAGCCAGACGGAGTACAGCACATTCAAGCCGACGTACACGCCGAGCCATGCGAGTGTGCGGGCGTTGACTGCGGCCGCAAACCCGGCGGCCACGAGCGAGAGCAGCGCGGCGGCGAGCATGGCGTGTACGGGTTTCACCGTACCGGACGCCACCGGACGCCGTCGCTTGACCGGGTGAGCACGATCTGCACTGAGATCCAGCACGTCGTTGAAGCAGTACACCGCGCTAGCTGCCATGCAGAACGCGACGAACGCGAGCGCGGCTGCTACCACCGCGGCGGACTCGGCCGCCCTCCCGGAGAAGAGCAGGGGCGCGAGGACAAAGAGGTTCTTGGCCCAGTGCGTAGGGCGCACCAACACAAACCAGCTCCTCGCGACCGAGGACGGTGCGCCGCGCGAGCCCACATCGCTATCGTCTGACATGCGCCCCCCTGAAGCCAGAACCATGCCGCTCAGCCACTCGCCGAGTGCGTGCCCGGGCCATGACAGGCCCGGTACAGCCCCCGTTCGAGAATCTGGGAAAGTTGTACCGGCAGCGGGAACGAACCGCGATCGATGGTCGGCAACTTGATGCTGCGGATCCGGGCCAGCCCTGCCCCGGCGACGTCTGTAAGGTATTGATCGCCAACCATTACCGCTGCCGCCGGGTCGCAATCCATTTCCTTCACCGCGCGCAACACCAACTCCGCACTCGGCTTCCTGATCGCGCGAGCGCCCGCGGCAAGCCGCGCGGCGAGCGCCGACGACGACCACGAATCCGACGAGCCATCAACACGTCGGTACTCGATCGTTGCACCGCAGCGGTAGCCCCGAAGCACTGGAATGGTCGGGAACACCACGCCGAGCTCGACAAAGCGCCGTTCGTTGGCATTCGAAAGCACGATGTGGCGCAGTGATGGGTCGGCGAGCAGCTTGCGAAACGGCGCCGCCGCGTCGGGTGCCATCTCCGTCGCGTGATGCGCCGTGAGCGTTCCGTCAACATCCCAGATCAGCCCCCGGATGCCGTGACGGTGTAGGAACGCAGCATCCAGTTCGGCCAACGACATGAGGTGCCAGGTCGGTTGCATCTGCCCCACCAGTGTCGCCAACTGCGGGGCAGACTGCACGACGGTCCCGATGAACGAATCGAGGGCAAACAGAGGCTTCACGGGGTGAACTCCGGCATCGCGCCGCGGCGAACCCGGACTCCCCCAGCAACCACGAGCGCGGCGAAGTAGCTCACCACACCGATTGCGATCGTCAACACGACGCTCGATTGATCGAATGCCCAGACGATCATCCCCATCGCGCCGGAGGCGATCACGACCCGCGTGAATCGTGTCGGCGACGTCATCGGAATGCCCAGGCGACGGACGCACACCACCGCCAGGACCGTTCGCAACGCCTCACTCGTCACCGTCGCAATCGCCGCGCCCACCAACCCCCATCGCGGAATCAGCGCGATGTTGAGCACCACACTGGCGCCCGCAGCCCACGCGGCTGTTCGCATCATCTCGTGTTGGCGCTCGTGCGCCACAAGGGCAGCTTGTGCGACGTTGCGGATGAGCGCCGCCGGGAGTGACCAGACCAGCACCTGGAGCGGAACCGATGCAGTGATGTACTCAGCGCCAAAAATCAGGTGAATTAGCGGCATTGCGACGAGGAACCCGCCGACCGCGACCGGCAACGCCCCCGCAAGAGCCTGTGCCATCGAGCGATCATACAGCTCACGCACTGCCTGCTGGTCGTGTCGTAGCCGCGTGATGACCGGCAGCAGGCTCATCGTGTATGCTGCGCCGAGATTGACGCAGAAGCTGATCAGCGCATACGCCGCGGCGTACGTCCCCACCGCAGCGGAATCGCGGAACGCGCGCAGGAATAGCAGGTCGCTGTTGAATATCGCAAGCCCGAGCAACGCGTGCAGTACGAGCGGCCATGACTCGCGCAATAGCGCCTGCATCACGCGGGGACGGAGCGCGATGCGAACGCGCCGCAGTGCGCCGGGGAGTCGATGCACCAGGACGACTGCCCCGATGCCCTCCCCGAGTAATTGCGCGACCGGCACGAGCGCCAGATCAGACGGACCATGCACGACGGCAAGAATCACGGCCGCGGTGGCAATCTCGCTCACGATCCGGCCGACCGCCGCGGTGCCGGATTGGCCGAGGCCGACATGGACCCACCGGGTGCCGAGCGCGACGGTCACAAGGGTGAACGAGTACGCTGCGAGGATCCCGGCTTCGTGCGCCGGGAGGAGGGCGAAGGCGGCCACGGTTGTCAGGGCGATCGCAAGGAACGCCGCCAGCAGTCTGGCGCCGAGCACGGTCCGGAGCGTATCCGCGAGGGGGGTGCGATCCGCGGCGACAATGCGCACGCCAAGGTACCCAACGCCACAGTCGGTCAGGACACCCATATAGAGCAGGATGCTGGTGGCGAACACGATGATGCCGTAGCTCGACGTCCCCAACGTTCGTGCGAGGTAGACCGCCACACCGAAGCCAATCAACCGTGCTACGGCCTCGCCAAGGCCG
>JANMSC010000415.1:0-3401 GCA_031388885.1 Gemmatimonadales bacterium
GCGGGGCGTGAACCGCGACTGCGCGGGGATGACGGGTCGCTCCTGTTCGGAGATGCGATGCTTACCGACTGGCGCGGCCGGGCCAAGGGGGCCACGGCGCGGGTGCGGGCGTACTACGATGTGCTTCCCGATCGTGAGAGCAAGCTCGTGCTGGACAATGCGCGGAAGAATCGATTCGGCGACGCCATGCCTAACGTGACATTTCGCGATTCGCCGGAGAGCGCGGCATTGCGGGAGTGGCAGGAAGAGCAACTGCGTGAGCTGTTCCGCGGAATGGCGAAGGCCGGGGGTGGAGAGATTCTACGACTGGCGAACAGCGCGGACGATTTGGGGCAGGAGCACCCGACCGGGGGATGTCGGATGGGAGATGATGCGGCGACGAGTGTGGTGGATGGGTGGGGGCGGGCGCACGGGCACGAGAATTTGTGGGTGGCCGGTGCACCGGCGCAGGTGACTGCGTCGTGCTGCAATGGAACGTTGACGTTTGTGGCGGTGGGATTGCGGACGGCGGCGGGGGTGGTGAGGGGGTAGGGGGGTGGGGAGGCACCGAACGGTTGGAACCGTGGACGTTCGACGAGCGCTGCGAGCGTCCGGCAGCTGCGATAATTCGTTAGGTGGCGCTCCCAAAGTCGCGGGTCGGGGAACTCTTCGTCCGCGGAATTCTCACGTTTATTCAATGCATCGTTTAGCAGCTTCGTATGAAGTCGCATCGTGCTGTAGTCGAGGGGCGTTTCAATTCCGAGCCGATCAGCCTCTTCGAGGAAGCCATAAACGGCCCGCAACTCCGCGTGCAGATGCAAGCCCCAGTACTGCTCGCGCGTGAAGCACTTGGTCCCAGGATCAGGTGGTGGCTGTGGCGTGAAGCCGGCGATAGTTATGGGCTGTTGCAGCGCGAGCAACATGAGCAGCGTGCTCCGCCAAGTCATCGGACGATGACCGGCACCCGGAACGCGAATTCGCCGTAGGCGCGCACCTCGATCCAGAGCATGCCAACCTCCGGCGTGATCTCGAAATCGGCCGTCTCGCCCGGGCCCATCGCGATGCGGGCCGGACGCATGTTCGCCTGGCTTGGAGGCAACTCCGCCCCATCCTTCGCTACCGCCCGCCATTCCACGAGCGTGTCCTTCCCGCGCAGCGTCAGCTCGGTCGGCGCTTCGGTCGTGATGTTGATGACGCGCAGGCGGTGCGTGATCCCCGCCCGAAGCGTGATCGGGTTTGGCGCCCGGCTGCCGTTCAGCTCGACCCGGGCCGTCGAGTCCGGGCCTCCCTCACCAAGCAGCAACACGTGGTCGCGCACCGGATCCCAGCGTTGGCCCGGCTCCAGCACGATCAGCGGTCCATAGAGCCCGGATCCAATCTGTCGGCCTTCCTCCACGTGCGCGTGGTACATGAAGGTGCCGGCCCGCGGGGTCATGAGCTGAGCGCGGAATGAATCGTTCGGCGCGATCGGCGGCGCCATGATCTGCCCGCTGCCACTCCAGTCAGGGACGCCGTCGTTGTAGCTATCGAGCTCGAGTCCGTGCCAGTGAACGGAGGTGGGCTCCCGTAGGTGGTTCACCACGGTGATCGCCGATCGCTCGCCAGCGGTGAGCAGGATCATCGGCCCCGGGATGCTGAGCGAGTCGCGGTCTGGATCGGGACCATCGGAGGCGAGCACGTAGCCGAAGCCCGGATTCGCGCCGTAGACACGCGGTCGCTCCTGAACTAGGAGCCGCAGGTGCCGCGTGACGGGAACGGCCGCGAGTGCGCGGCCGCTGACTTCGAGGCCCATGACGAGGCCGGCCATCCCCTCCTCGGCGTGCCGCCCGTGCGTCAAGTGGAGCGGACGTGCCGGTGCAGGGCGTCCGGCGATCAAGTAGCGCATGTCGCCCGTGATGTGAGCGGTGATGTGACAGTGAAAGACCCAGTTGCCAGGGCGGTCCGGAGACCATGCGACCGACATGGTTGTCATCGGAAGCAGCGTTTCCGTGACGGCGAGTCGGCGCTGAGCCACCGCGTAGGTCGTGTCCGCGGCCCAGTGCCCGCGTGCATCGACCCGGAAGTAGAACCCATGCAGGTGCATCGGGTGCTCGTCGCGCGAGGCGTTGATCCAGCGCCAGTGCACGGTGTCCCCCGTCGCGAAGCGCAGCCGCTCGGTGTGCGGCCACGACTTGCCGTTGATGACGAAAGCAAAGGCGTCATTCGCCCCAGCCGTCCCGTCGGGTGAGGAATCCCAGTAGCTGATGACGAACACGCGGTCGGGTGGCGTGCGCAGCGTGTCGACCACGAGCGCGCCGACGAGCTGGCCGCCTGTGCCGCGTGGCCGGGTACGACTCCCATGGCGCGTCGTGCCCCAGTAGATGTAGGTCCCGGATTGCACGGCGACGAAATGGGCAGCAGCGCTCCTCCCCGGCGCGACCACGAGGCTATCGATAGCGGCCGAGTCGCCACCCGCCAACCCGCGCACGACCAGCGTGTCGGGCAGGGCGTTACGGACGACGGCTTGGACGCGTGTCCCGCGCAGGACGCGGATGAGCGGCCCTGGTATGGTAGGAGTAAGTCCTTCCTCGCCGAACGCCTCGACAAGTAAGCGCGACCCCTCATCGCCCTCGGGGTGCCAACGGCCGCGGCGTGCGACTAGCGCGATACGCCGCGTGTCTGCGGTTGAGGTCCCGCCGGCGACACGGTTGTCGTTCGCCCCGATCACCGTGAGGGTATCCGCGCCCGTCCGTGAGTACGCGCTCGCGGGAACCACACCGGCGCTCCTCTCTGGCGCAGGCCGTGGGGCATGGTCGCAGGCTGACAGCGCAAGCATGCAAATGAGCGAGACCATTTGAACGACGGCACCGCCTGACGCTTTTGCAGCGCTTTTTGGAGCCTTACACATGCCAGCCACTGCCTTCGGGAGATCAGTATCCAAAATGAGGGCATTCCAGGTGCGAGTAACTCAGAATGCAGATACGGGAAGCCAGCACTGGGACTAACCGCAAGACTACGGAACAGGAAATTCAAGGCGGAGTGTACGCCCTCGTTCTCGTGGCACACACCGACCTGGTCCGACCGGCTCCTCGTGTCAGTAAGGCGTCGGCAAGACGGAAATGCGGACATGTCTCCTTACATGTGCACTGCGCTTGAGCCCACGGCATTGGGCGCTCGATGGCTGACTCGCGGGCAATATCTGTCGTAACTTGCGATTGATGCCACACGGAATCGACGGTCAAACCGCCCTCCACGCAATGGTTTCACCCACGCCGTCCACAGGCCGGTCGTGTTGCACGGCGAATGAGACGCCGCGTAACCCGCCATATATCTGTCCGAGCACGGCATCGGGCCAGCGCCGGCCGGCCAGCGCGACCGGTGCGAAGGGTCGGTATTTCTGCTGCGGGTTTTTCAACATGGTGGTTCCAGAGAGTCGGAGTTGA
>JANMSC010000320.1:0-2258 GCA_031388885.1 Gemmatimonadales bacterium
TCGGATCAACCGAGTGGGTTGAGCTCATGCGTGACACGCTCAGTGCCAACGCGGTCGCGTACCTCAATGTCGATGTATCGGCGGCTGGGCGAAGCTTTGGTTCGAGCGGATCGGCATCGTTGCACGGGCTGATGCGCGACGCAACGAAGTCGATCATGCAGCCAGGCGATACCGTGACCGTGTACCGCGACTGGGAGCGCCGCACCGTCACGTCGCAGCGCCCCCAGCCGCCGATGGGCGACCTCGGCGGCGGATCAGATTTCGCACCATTCTACAACGGGCTTGGGATTCCGTCGTTCGACTTCGGCTTCGGTGGGCCGGGTGGCGTGTACCATTCGGCGTACGACACCTGGAGCTGGATGGAACGGTTTGGTGACCCGGGATACCTGAGTCACGTCGCGGCCGGTCGGCTCTCCGCGGTGCTCCTGTCGCGCCTCGCCAACGCCGACGTGATGCCGCTCGATTACGCTGCACTCGGCGCATACCTGGGCCAGCTTGCGACCCGCGTGACGGGCGATTCGGCCGCCGCGATGCTTGGGCCCGAACTGTCGTCCCTGAGTGCGGCCGCGGGTCGGCTCGAAGACGCTGGGCGAGCGTTCAACGTGAGTCGCGACTCATCGCTTGCTGGCCTGCCGGTCGACGCGGCTCGGTACGCAGCGGTCAACGCTCGACTGCGCCAGGTCGAGCGCAAGCTCACGCGTCCGACCGGCCTGCCCGGCCGACCGATGATGCGCAACCTTGTCTTCGCATCGGATCGCGACAACGGTTACGCGACCATCGCGCTTCCCGGCATTGCCGAGGCGCTCCGCGATCATGATCTCGATCGTGCACGACGTGAGGTCCAGGATCTTGCGGCGCGGGTTGTCGAGGCGGCGGAAGTCGTTGAGTCAGCGGCGAGGGTGTTGGATGACGGACCCCAGCCCGCGGTTGACTGTCGACCTTTGATTCGCTACAACCGCGGCAGCGTCACCCCGACCTGCTTCTGATACTTCCCCTTCTTGTCCGCATAGCTGGTCTCGCAGATGTCGTCCGCATCCGCCTCGAAGAACAGCACCTGGCAGATGCCCTCGTTGGCATAGATCCGCGCGGGAAGCGGGGTCGTGTTGCTGATCTCGAGGGTGACGTGACCTTCCCATTCCGGCTCGAATGGCGTGACGTTGGTGATGATGCCACAGCGGGCGTAGGTCGACTTGCCGACGCAGATCGTGAGCACGTTGCGCGGGATGCGGAAGTATTCCACTGACCGGGCCAGGGCGAACGAATTGGGCGGTACAATGCACACGTCACCCTTGAACTCCACGAAACTCCGGTCGTCGAAATTCTTCGGGTCCACGATCGCCGAGAGCACATTGGTGAAGATCCGGAACTCGTCGGCGACCCGCATGTCGTAGCCGTAGGACGAGACGCCGTAGGAGATCACACCGGAGCGCACCTGCGCGTCGGTAAAAGGCTCGATCATCTGGTGTTCGGTGGCCATGCGGCGGATCCAGCGGTCCGACTTGATCGACATGCGGCCTGCCAGGAGGGAGTTCGCGGACGGGGGGTGTCCGGGGCACAATATATCGGGGACCGGCCTTCCGGCGAGAGCGCGACCCCGGAGTCGCCAAGTGCGCCTCCATGCTACGGTTATCCCGCGCCGAAGGCGCTCGGCCCGAGTTGAAATCGTTCGGGGGGGGCGGTACGTTTCACCGACGTTGTGAAATATTTCACGAGGACGAGCGATCATGCTCCAGTCGTACATCCCGGTTCTGCTGCTCCTCCTCTTTGTCGCCGCCAACGCGGTGCTGATCCTGGGCGCGTCGGCCCTGCTGTCGAACTACCGACCGACCGCCGTGAAGGGCGCCGCCTACGAGTCAGGCATGCCGGCCCTCGGCGACGCCCGCGAACGATTTTCGGTGAAATTCTACCTCGTCGCGATGCTCTTCATCATCTTCGACATCGAAACGGTGTACCTGATTCCGTGGGCCGTTGCGTTCCGGCAGCTTTCGGGGATGAGCGGCGTCCTCCTGCTCGAAATGCTCACCTTCGTTGCGATCCTCGCCGTTGGGTACGTCTACATCTGGAAGCGTGGAGCGCTGCAATGGGATTGACCCTGCCGCCTGACCCCCACGGCGCACCCGACGGGGTGGTCGAGACGATGTCGCCAAACTGGATCACGACCCGGCTCGACTTTCTTGCCAATTGGGCCCGGGCGAGCTCCCTCTGGCCGATGCCCTTCGGCACCGCCTGTTGTGCGATCGAGTACATGGCGACCGCGG
>JANMSC010000451.1:0-2139 GCA_031388885.1 Gemmatimonadales bacterium
TGAGTTGCCGCGATGGCGCGCGCGCGCACTCACTAGTCCTAACGAGCGCGTCGCGCTCCCCAGGCAAGGTGCGGAAATCGGCTGCACGATGCTGATTTCACAGTCTGCACGTGGTGGGTTGTCGTTCGTGCATCACGTCGACGGTCCTCGCGGTCGTGGCAGTCATACTGCCTGCGACCCTCGCGGGTCAGTTCATCATATCGACCCACCGCCGGCCGCTTCAATGCAGACGGAGTAGCCCCAGAGGCCTCAGTCAGGCGAGCGCGCTGGCTCGGCGGTGCCACGTGCGTCGTTTCGTCGGAGTGAGCGCGAGTACTCAGAACTTGCCATTGAGGCATTCCGCCTGCGTGAACATGAAAACGACGATCGTCGCGATCAGCCTCGGGCGGAGCCAGCGTTCGTCCGGTGAACCAATCCGACCGCGCCGAATTCGAGATGCGCTGGCGGAGCATCGGCGGCTTCCCACTTCCGCAGTTGCGTCGAATAGAGAGTGACCCGAGCCGCTCAGCGATCCTCACGCCGACAAAGGGCACGAAAGATCGTCGGCACGCGGCGAATACAACTCCCATACAGATGTGCGTAGGCTGGGCCCACGACACGGAATATCGCCGCCAACTCCAGTCTGGCGCGACGCGGTGATCCCACGTCTCCCGAGTGGCGCGCGCGCAGCGGCGCAGCATCAAGCCGTTGAGCGGTTGGAGCGCACCGTCCGGAGTTCGCAGGTGAGATTCGTGTAGATCGCGGGGGTGCACAGGCTGGTGTGCCCGAGGGCGTCGTGGATGAGTGGAAGGGCGACGTCCAGGAATGGCGCCCTGCAGGACGGCGCTCCGACGTCGACTCCCACCACCGTCCTGAATCCCCGACTAACTGTCCGCCGTAGGGGCCGTGGTCGGCCATGCCTAGTTTCGAAACTACGTCGCGCTTGCGAAACGTCACCGGGCCTGCAAGCAACCTCCCAAGACGCGTAGGCGAGGACCGCCTCGTGATCCATCGAATCCTTCCGGCGTGCATTGACAACCGATACTGCGGTCACCGCCTGGGGCTCTGGCTGTTTGTACCGATCACCTTCCAGAAAGTGGCGGTCAGCCTCACACACCTCCTCACGGCCGACGGCGGCGCGCAGTCGATCTCCACGATCCCCCTCGATACCTATTCAGCCTCGGCGGCGCAGAACGTGGTCGGACTCTTCGCGCGCATGGGGCTCGTACAGTTGGTGCTCGCATCGCCCCTTGTGCTCGTCCTCGCCCGGTATCGCGCGATGATTCCGCTCATGTACGTCCTGATCGTCGCGGAGTACCTCGCCTCGAGAGTCGTCGCGGACGTAAAGCCGCTCGTGATAGCCGGGACGTCGGGCGCGAGTACGCCGATGCTTGTGATCGCGATTCTGAGCGCCGCTGGTCTCGTCGTGTCACTCATCGGACGAGGCTATGCGGACCAGTCGGCGCCTGGCGGTGGCGCCGGGTCTCACTGACCTACGGTTCCGTCTCCAACGGAGCCGAAATGACAACTCGTGCCCGTGTGGCTTCGCTACAGACCTACGCCCCTATCGCCGGGAGGCGCTCGCCGGGCATCGGCGTGGGCGGCAGCATTGCCCACCCGAGCGTGCGAGAGAAGACTTTCACCACTCGGGCAGCCTGACGTTTTCCCGTCGTCCGGACCACCGATCAAGGGCGCACATGAAGAGCCCACGTGTGGCAACCGCGTTGAAGTTTTGGCCTGACGTTGCCAGTGGGACTGCCATGTTCAACCAGCTGTTTACTCCGCGTGATAGGCGTGGTGGTTCAGCGACGAACCAGAAGAGCGACGGCCAACGGCGGAGCTGAAACCAGGCGCCTGATCTCGCCGTATGGGAACCCAATAGGACGGAGCATGGCGGAGAAAGTGTTGCCACCCTCGCGCCGTTCCTCGCTTTCCACGCATGCGAGCGAGCCGCATGACCCGCGGGACACTTCCCGTTGCATGATCCCGTATCCAGCGCGACGCTCATATTGCTATCCAATAGGACGGACGATGGCAGAGAAACAGGACGTGAAGCAGGGCACACTCGCCCTGATGATTCTCAGAACCCTCGCGGTACTCGGTCCCCTTCACGGCTACGGCGTCGCTCGCCGCATCGAGGAGACGAGCAAGAATCGTCTC